>NZ_RAWI01000522.1 GCF_003612125.1 Corallococcus praedator | reverse complement strand
GACGGGGGCTGGAGGGGCCTGACGCACGGACGGAGGAAGCACGTCGGGTCGCGCCTGCGGCGGAGGGGCGACGGGCCGCGCGGCGGGACGGCCCCCGGAGGACACGGGCTCGCGCGCCAGCTCCAGCGGGGCCTCGTCCATGGAGAAGTCGAAGTCGAACTCGGTGCTGCCTCCGGAGCCCTTCGTGGGCGCGGGCGGAGTCAGGGGCTGGATGGGCGGCGCGATGGAGCGGCCCGTCGCGGAAGCGGGCTCACGCGACAGCTCCGGCGCACCCGGGCGTCCGGCGGCGGAGCCGGGCTCACGTCCCAGCCCCGGCGCTGGGGAACGACCGGCGACGGACCCGGGCTCACGTCCCAGTCCCGGAGCGGCGGGACGGCCGCCGAAGGAGCCGGGCTCGAGGGACATCTCCGGTGCACCCGGGCGTCCTGCGGCGGAGCCGGGTTCGCGCCCCAGTCCCGGCGCGGCGGTGCGACCTGCCGAGGACGCAGGCTCACGCGACAAGCCGGGAGCCCCACGTCCAGCAACGGATCCGGGCTCGCGAGACAGCTCCTGCGCACCGGGACGACCGGCGGCGGAGCCGGGCTCGCGCCCGAGTCCCGGCGCGGCCGGGCGCCCCGTCGTGGACACCGGCTCACGTCCCAGCCCCGGTGCGGCGGGACGGCCACCGAAGGACCCGGGCTCCAGGGACATCTCCGGAGCCACCGAGCGTCCAGCAGCGGAGCCGGGCTCACGTCCCAGTCCCGGCGCACCCGGACGACCCGTTGAAGACACGGGTTCACGTCCCAGTCCCGGCGCACCAGGACGTCCGGCGGCGGAGCCGGGCTCACGTCCCAGTCCCGGCGCACCGGGACGTCCGGCGGCGGAGCCGGGCTCACGTCCCAGTCCCGGCGCACCGGGACGTCCGGGCGAGGACGCGGGCTCGCGCCCCAGCGGCATGGGCCGGTGACGTCCGGGCGAGGACGCGGGCTCGCGCGCCAGCTCCAGCGGGCCGTCGTCCATGGACATGTCCAGCTCGAACTCGGTGCTGCCACCGGACGTCTGGAGCGAAGCCACGGGCGGCGGCGGGGGCCTCACGGCGGGCGGCGGTGCGACGGGCTGAGCCGGCGCGACGCGAGGCGGCGCGGGCTCGAACGCATCGGACATGTCCAGCTCGAACCCGCCGGCGTCACCGGAGGCCGGGGACGATCCGTCATCCTCCACCGAGAAGCCCATGTCGATGGGCGCCTCGTCGAGCGGCTCACCCATCGCGATGGGCGCATCCCCTATCGGAACCTCGAACTCGAAATCGAGCCCGGGCAGGGGTTCATCACCGTCCGTCAGCACACCCTGCACGGTGGGCGGCGGCGTGCCCGCGATGAGCTCATCCAGCGGGATGTCCACGTCGTTGGACGTGTCCGCCAGCGGAAGGCTGTCCTCGTCCTCGGGAGACCCCAGCGAGAACGGCTCGTCCGGAGATCCGAAGGAGAACGGCTCATCCGCCGGAGGAGGCGCGCTCGCGGGCGCCTCGATGTCGTCGAAGAGCGAATCGAGCGCGACCCCGCCCGGGGCCTGCGGCGCGGAACGCGGAGGCACGACGGGGGGCACGACCACGGCGGGGCGCTGCGGAGCGGCGGGGCGCGGTGCGGCGGCGACGGGCGCGACAATGGGCGCGATGGACGGCAGCGGCGCCACGGCAGCCACCGGCGCGGCCCCGGCCACCGGCTTGCGCTGGAGCATCAGCTCCACGAGCGCGCGGCTCGCCGTGTCCAGCTCCAGGAACTGCAACCCCATGCCCGGAGGACCGGCGGGGTCGTTCACCTCGCGCACCCAGCGCACGGTGGCGCTGCCCTGGAGCACGCGCACACCGTTGGCGATCTGCACCTCGAAACGCACGGGCGTGCCCACCGGCTGCGGCGTGCGCGAGCGGATGAACATGCCGCCCGGACTGAGGTTGGTGGCGAACTCCTCGGTGAAGCTCCCCACGGACTCATGCTTGAGCTTCACCAACAGACCGACCGACTTGCGGTCCGTGGTACGCCGACCTTGATCCATGGGTCGGCACTGTCGCGGCACAGGGCCTTTCCCTCAAGGGGGTTCTGGTCTCTCGGTCGGCCGTCCACCATCCCTCCGGGAGCCCAGGTGCGCTTACGACTTACCTGTATGTCCCGGCTATCCTGGGACTTCGTTTCCTGAACGAGGAAGTCCGGGTCCGCCGGACGGGAGTCCCCTGATGCAAGCGATTCCCCAGTTCGCTCCGGTTCCCCTCCACGCGCGGTGGTTGGTGGACCGACGGCATGACCTGCTCTCCACGGTGGGAGGGCTGGGCGCGAGCCTGGCGCTGATGGCGTTGCACGTGTTCGGCGGCGTGAGCGGGCCGCCGCTGTGGTGGGCGTGGGTGTTGTTGCTGGACGGGCCGCACCTGTTCGCGACGGTGTCGCGCACGTACCTGGACGCGCGCGAGCGGAAGGCGCGGGCGCGGCTGTTGTGGGGCAGCCTGGGCTGGTTCGCGGCGGGGCCCGCGGTGTTCGGGCTCTCCGTGCTGTTGGGGCAGCGCTGGCCGTTCGCGGTGTTCGTGACGCTGGCGGCGCTCTGGGCGTACTGGCACGTGGTGCGGCAGCACTACGGCATCATGGTGCTCTACCAGCGCAAGGCCGGAGAGAAGGACGCGTGGGACCGGCGGCTGGACAGCCTGACGTTGTACGTGGGGCTGCTCGCGCCGTTCGTGGCGTTCGCGCTGACGCACCCGGGAGCGCGGCGGCGGTTGGGCCTGCCCGCGGAGCCGACGTGGGAGACGGCGGCGGCGCACGCATGCTTCGCGCTGGTGCTCGCGGTGGTGGGGGTGCTCGCGGTCCGGCAGGTGTGGCGCTGGCGCACGGGGCGCGGGGTGAACGGGCCGAAGCTGTTGATGCTGGGCGCGGCGCTGGGGCTGACGTCGCTGGTATTCTGGCCGTCGGTGTCGCGGCGGATGGACTTCCTGATGTTCACCGTGGCGGTGACGGCGTTCCACAACGTGCAGTACCACGGCATCGTCTGGTTCTTTCACCGCAACCGCTACCACGCGGACGGCGTGGACCGCGCGGCGTTCGGCTGGGCGCCGAGGGTGAGCCAGCGGTTCATCATCTACGCGCTGTGCGGGCTCGCGTTCACGGTGGCGTACCGGACGCTGGGCTGCGGCATGGGCGTGCATCCGGGCTGCGGCGCGTTCGACACGAAGGTGGCGCTGGGAGGCTCGGGGCTCACGCTGCGCGACTTCATGGAGGGGTTCATCTGGGGCTTCGCGCTGCACCACTACTTCCTGGACCAGTACATCTGGCGCGTGCGCAGGGACGCGGGTCTGAACCAGGACCTCAAGCTGGGCACGCCAGCGGCCTGACACCCAGGCCGCATGGTGTGTCAGACCTGTCCATATTATCTGTACAACATGGCCAGCAAACACCGCCGACGCACCCCGCCCCGCCCCGCGAGTGCGCGACAGGCCTCTCCCAACAAGCGAGCCTCACCGCCAGCCGTTCCCGTGGAGGAGACGGAGACAACGCTGGCCATCCAGCGCATCCCGCTCAGCGAGGCGCGCAGTCAGCTCAGCGCGCTCGTGCAGCGAGCCGCCTCCCAGCGGCACCTGACCGCCATCACCGTGCACGATGAATTGAAGGCGTACCTCATCGCGCCCGCGCGGCTGGAGGCCCTGCTCAAGGCGGAGCGACAGTCGCGTCCCTCGCGCAAGCGGAAGTCGAAGCTGCGCGGCTCGCTGCGCATCGTGGGCGACCTGGAAGCGCCGGGGGAAAGCCCCAGCGAACAACTCCAGCACTCGGCCCTGGCCTCGGCGGAGGCGGTGGACTTTGAGTGAGGGCTACGTGCTCGACACGAACGCCCTGCTCTTCTACGCGGGCGACCAGCTCCAGAAACTCGGGCCGAAGGCGAAGCGCGCGTTCACGGCCTTCGAGCAGGGGCGTGGCTACCTGGTGGTGCCGGCGCCGGTCGTCCTGGAGACCTGGCTGCTCGCGCAGGGAGGCAGGCTGCGATTCCCCACCACGCTGGATGCATGGTGGGCGGACATCGCCCGCCCGGAGCTGGTCCACGAACCCATGAGCGAAGCGGATGTCCGGGAGGCGGCCCGGCTCGACTGGGAGCACCGGAACCACTTCGACCGGCTCATCGTGGCGACGTCCCGCAGACTCGGGCTGCCGCTGCTGACGCGCGACAGCGCCATCACCGATTGGGCCCAGAACACCGGAGGCATCGAGGTCGCGTGGTGACGCGGCCCCCGATGCCCCTGGGATTCAACACATCCTGAAGCGCGGGAGCACCCGGGGACTCCAGGTGCCACCCTCGCTACCGCTTCACGTCACGGCGTCACGAGCCGCAGGAACGCATCCTGGTTCCACGCAGCACCCGCGCCATCGCGCTGCCAGCCGGACACCACCAGCCCCGCGCCCGGCACCGCGACCAGCGTCGTCGTCGCCAGCGAACACGTCCCGCTGGTGCAGGACTCCGGCGCCAGCGTGTTCGCGCCCAGCAGCGCCCCGTCCGCCGCGTAGCGCGTCAGCGTGTTGCCGCACGCCACCGCCACCGGGCCCGTGGACTCCACCGCGGCGACCGTACCCACCGACGCCGAACCGCACGTGGGCTGCTTCGCCCACTGCTCCTGCCCGTCCGCCGTCGCGGTGAGCACGAACGGCCCACCCTCATCCAGCGTCGTCCCGTTCCACACCAGCAGGCCCACCGCCTCGCCCGCCACCGCCACGGTGCCATCCGCGCCCACCGACACGGAACCCACGCGCCCGTTCACACCCGGCACCTCGCGGCCCCACGTCAGCGCCCCGTCCGCGTTGAACGCGAGCACCACGAAGCCGCCCGTGCCCTCCGCGTCGAACGTGCGCCCGTCCAGCGTCACCGGGCCCACCAGCCTTCCGGCGACCACCGACGTGCCCGTGGCCGACAGCGCCACCGCCGACAGCAGCGTGCCCTCCGCCGCGCCGTCGAACGTCCGCGTCCAGCGCACCGCACCGTCCGCCGCGTAGCGCACCAGCTGCGGGGTGTGGGCCTCCGTCGTCCACTCCTCGCCCAGGGCCACCACGCCACCGGCCGCGTCCGCCACCACGGCGTAGACCTTCTGCCCCGCGCGGCGCTGCCACTCCGGAGCGCCGTCTGCGGAGAACTTCACCAGGAAGCCGTCCTGCGCCTCGCCCAACCCGAAGTCCGCCGGGTACAGGAACGCGTTGCCGGACAGGAACACCGCGCCGTCCGCGCCCGTGGAGCCCGCCACGCGCAGGTCCGACAGGCGGTTGCGCTCGAACTCCTTCGCCCAGGCCCGGGTCCCATCCGCCGCGTAGCGCGCCAGCGTCAGCACGCGCCGCTCGCCGTCCACCGTGTCCCGGTCCTCATCCGACCGAGGCGTGCCGGTGGCGTCTGACGACGAAGAGGACTCGGACGAAGAGCAGGCGTCGGACGAGGACGAGGCGTCCGACGACGAAGCGTCCGACGAAGAGGCATCTGACGAGGACGAAGCGTCCGACGAAGAG
>NZ_RAWI01000521.1 GCF_003612125.1 Corallococcus praedator | reverse complement strand
CCAGCGAGGCCTGCTCGGTGGCGAGCACGAGCGCCGTGACGTTGCCCGCGGTGCGCTGGCGGTCCGCGAGCTCCGCCGCCGCGTCGGCGGCCTGGAACACCTCGCGGCGCAGGGCGACGAGCTGCTGCCGGGGCCGTCCTTCTACCGGCGGGTGGTGGCGGTGGATGCGGCCACGCGGACGCTGACGCTGGACATCCCGCTGCGCCAGGGCCTGTTGATGCGCGACTCGGCGCGCGTGTATGGCATTCCCGCGCACCTGACGGAGGTTGGCATCGAACACCTGTCCATCGGCATGCGGGAGAACCCCACGGCGGGTACGGGCGAGGAGGACTACAGCGTGCCGGGCACGGGCGCGTACGCGATGCACGACGCGGTGGCGGTGCGGATGAACCACGTGGTGGACGGGTGGATCCGCGGCGTCAGCTCCTACCGGCCGCCGTCCAACACGCGGGACGTGCACCTGCTGTCCAACGGCATCGACCTGGATTACTCGCGCAACATCACCGTGGACGCGTGCCAGATGGAGAAACCCCAGTACATGGGGGGTGGCGGAAACGGCTACCTGTACTCGATTCGCGGCAGCGACAGCCTCTTCAAGGACAGCGTGGCGTACGGCGGGCGGCACAACTTCGACTTCCGCTCCATGCACACCACCGGCAACGTGCTGTTCAACAACCGCGCGTCCAACGGGGACAAGGTGTCCGACTTCCACATGCACCTGAGCGCGGCGAACCTGGTGGACAACACGACGCTCTACCAGGAGCGCTTCGAGGCGGCGGACCGGACGCCCTACGGCACGGTGAGCCACGGCGTCACCACGACGCAGAGCGTGTTCTGGAACACCAACGGGGCGAAGGCACCGGCCTACGGGGGCTCCAGCGTCGTGCGCTCGCAGCAGTACGGGCAGGGCTATGTGATTGGCATGCGTGGCAGCGTGACGACCGTGGACGTGTCGGTGACGACGAAGACGGCGCCGGCGGACCTGGCGGAGGTGGCGACGTCCGGAAATGAACTGGTGCCGCAGTCGCTCTACGTGGACCAGACGCAGAAGCGCCTGGGGCGCGCGGTGGAGCACGACGCGCGGGCGCTGGTGTACCAGGCGGAGAACCTGAAGCCGACGAGCGCCGGTGACCTGTCGTCCACGAACGTGGAGACGGGCGCGGAGCTGGGCGGCATCCGCTACCACAACACGAACGCGGTGGGCGCGAAGGTGACGTACACGCTCATGCCGCGCACGGTGGGCACGTTCGCGGTGCGGGTGCTCACCAAGCGCAACAACGGGCGCGGGCAGTACCAACTGGACGTGGGGGGCGTGGCGGTGGGCGGGACGCGGGACGAGTACTCCAGCGGCACGGCGTACGCGGAGGTGGAGCTGGGGACGGTGACGTTCACCGACCTGGAGCCCAAGCTGTTCACCTTCACGGTGGTGGGGAAGAACGCGGCGAGTACGGGTTACAACGTCGCATTGGATGCCATCCGACTCGTCCGGCGGTAGGGGGTGTCGCGTCTCTGGGAGGCGCGGGCGGACCGGGGTATAGACGGGCCCATGCACGTCTATGCCGCCGCGTTGGCCCAGGAACTGGGCATCAAGCCGGAGCAGGTGGACCGGACCCTCGCGTTGCACGAGGAGGGGGGCACGGTCCCCTTCATCGCGCGCTACCGCAAGGAGGCCACGGGGGGCCTGGATGAGGTTCAAATCCAGGCCATCCTCGACCGCTCGTCGGAGCGCGCGGAGCTGGATGGGCGGCGCGACACCATCCTGCGCAGCATCGAGGAGCAGGGGAAGCTGACGCCGGAGCTGTCGAAGGCGCTCCAGGCGGCGCGCACGCGCGCGGAGCTGGAGGACCTGTACCTGCCGTACAAGCCCAAGCGGCGCACGCGCGCGGCCATCGCCCGGGAGAAGGGGCTGGAGCCGCTGGCGGACCTCGTGTGGAAGCAGGAGGGGCAGCGCGGGGAGAACGTGGACGCGCGCGTGAAGCCCTACGTGGACACGGAGAAGGGCGTCGCGGACGTGGCCGCCGCGCTGGCGGGCGCGCGCGACATCTGCGCCGAGCGCGTGGCGGAGGACGCGAAGCTGCGCCGCGAGGCCCGCGACCTGTGCACGCGGCGGGGCACGCTGCGCTCGGACGTGGTGCCGGCGAAGAAGGGCGAGACGACCAAGTTCGAGAACTACTACGGCCACGAGGAGCCGCTGTCGCAGGCCCCGTCCCACCGCGTGCTGGCGCTGTTGCGCGGGGAGGAGGAGGGCGTGCTGAAGGTGAAGCTCGGCCTGCCGGACGACGAGGTGAAGGGGCTCTTCACCGGGCGCGTGGTGACGCGACCCCAGTCGCTGTTCGCCGGGGAACTGCGCGCGGCGGTGGAGGACGGGTGGGAGCGGCTGATGGGGCCGTCGCTGGAGTCGGAGCTGCGCACGGAGCTGAAGGAGCGCGCGGACAAGGGCGCCATCGGGGTGTTCGGTGAGAACCTGCGGCACTTGCTGCTGACGGCTCCGGCCGGGGCTCGCGCGGTGCTGGCGTTGGACCCGGGACTGCGCACGGGCATCAAGCTGGCGATGATGGATGTGACGGGGACGGTGGTGGAGACGACGACGCTGTACTCGGAGCGCAGCGCGGACGAGCGGGCCCGGGCGGCGAAGTTGTTGGAGGCGGTGGTGCGCAAGCACAAGCCGGAGCTGATCGCCGTGGGCAACGGCACGGGCAGCCGGGAGGCGGAGATCTTCACGCGGGACACGCTGAAGGCGCTGGGCCTGCAGATTCCGGTGGTGTCGGTGAGCGAGCAGGGCGCGTCCATCTATTCCGCGTCGGAGGTGGCGCGGGAAGAGTTCCCGGAGCTGGACGTATCGCTGCGCGGGGCGGTGTCGATTGGGCGGCGGTTGCAGGACCCGCTGGCGGAGCTGGTGAAGATCGACCCGAAGAGCATCGGCGTGGGGCAGTACCAGCACGACGTGGACCAGGGCCTGCTCAAGAAGAAGCTGGGCGAGGTGGTGGACTCGTGCGTGAACGCGGTGGGTGTGGACGTGAACACGGCGTCACCGCAGTTGTTGGAGCACGTGTCCGGCGTGGGGCCGTCGCTGGCGAAGAAGCTGGTGGCGCACCGGTCGGCGAAGGGGCGCTTCACCACGCGGCGGGAGCTGCTGAAGGTGAGCGGCCTGGGGCCGAAGACGTTCGAACAAGCGGCGGGCTTCCTGCGCGTGCGCGGGCCGGAGCCGCTGGATTCGAGCGCGGTGCACCCGGAGCGCTACTCCGTGGTGGAGCGGATGGCGAAGGACCTGGGCGTGGACGTGGCCTCGCTGGTGGGCAACGCGACGCTGGTGCGCAAGATTGAAGCGAAGCGCTATCTGGGGCCAGAGCTGGGAGAGCTGACGCTGAAGGACATCCTGGCGGAGCTGGAGAAGCCGAGCCGCGACCCCCGAGGCGACTTCACGGCGCATGCGACGCGGGATGACCTGCGCTCGCTGGAGGACGTGAAGGAGGGGATGGTGTTGCAGGGCACGGTGACGAACGTGACGGCGTTTGGAGCGTTCGTGGACGTGGGAGTGCATCAGGACGGGCTGGTGCACGTGTCGCAGTTGTCCACGCGCTTCATCAAGGACGCGTCGGAGGCGGCGAAGGTGGGCGACCGGCTGACGGTGAAGGTGCTGACCGTGGACCTGGCGCGCAAGCGTCTGGCGTTGTCCGTGAAGGCGTTGCAGGAGGGCGGGGCGCCGCAGGCGTCCGGGAGGCCCGCGGTGGGCGGAGCCACGGGGCAGGGGCGGATGACGGAGCGGCCGAGCAGTGGGCCTTCACGGCCGCAGGGCGGCGGGCAGCGGCCTCCAGCGCAGGGACAGGGGAATCAGGCCCCGGCGCAGAAGAAGCCGGAGCCGTTCAACAACCCGTTCTCGAAGCTGAAGCGGTGACCCGGGAGTCCACACGGCGGACCCGCAATCCTCATGAAAGAGGTTGCATGTCGCCGTGTGGATGGGTGTCAGGGTTGGGGATCCCTGCTGAGGACGCTGAAGGTTTCCTCACACCACGAGAGGTAGTCGGTCTCGTGTTGTCCCATGGGGGCCTTCATCCACTCCAGGTATCTGGGGCGCCATCGGCTCAGCATCTGGTGAATCTCGCTCCTACGCTCCAACTGCCTCGCCGCACGACAGTATCCCCACAGGGCCAATGATGCGGCTGAGCGACACGTGGGCATCCGTAGGTCGACCTTGGGTGCCCCGAGGATGGTCAGCACCTCGGAGCACACCTTCATCACACCTTCGAGATCCCCTGCCTTCGCCCTCCGCTCCGAGATGCCAATCCTCCGGGCGGCCCGCATGCCTGCGATGATGGACAAAAGCATCTGTGCTCCCTGGAGTTTGAATTACAGGTGGCTGGGGTTGGCTTTGCAGAGGAGGAAGGAACTCATGCAGGACGCCTTGCAGACCCCTCTCGTCACGGGATTGCCGCAGCTGTCGCCGCAGAACTTGAGGCATCCAGCTAGCAGCAATTCGCAGCTCGGGCCAGGAACCTTTTCGGCACTACCACGGTGAACACGGCGGTTGAGGCGGGTAGCCGCAGTAGGCGAACCAGGCCGCTGCGTCCTGTGGCCGCACGGTTGCGAGTGCCTCTCGCATCGCTTCGCGGAGGGCCACATGCGTGCGGGCGCCGATGGCCCGCATCCGCGTCTTTACTTTCAACCAGCACGACTCGATGGGGTTGAGTTCTGGGCTGTAGGGCGGCAGGAAGAGAAGACTCGCCTTGCGACTGCGAATGAGTTGCTCGACTGCCGGTCGGTGATGGGGGCTGAGGTTATCCATGACAACCACGTCGTGAGGTTTGAGGATGGGTAGAAGTCCCTCACGGACGTAGGTTTCGAAACGTTCGCTGTTGGTAGCGCCCTCAAAAGTCAGTACCGGCCCCACTCCTTGGAGCGTCAGGTCCCCTATCATCGTGACTTGTTGGCGACGGCCCAGGGGCACGTAGCCGCGAGCGCGCTGCCCACGTCGAGCACGCCCATACCGGCGCGTCATGGTGAGGGTCGCGGCAGTCTCGTCGATGAAGTGGAGGCGCGCGGGCTTCAGTTGGGCGGCCGTAGCCAGATACCGCCTGCGGGCCCGGCGATTCTTCGCCAGCCTCCGCTCGGAGGCGAGGAGTGACTTTTTTTGCGCGTATAGCCTAATCCTACAGTCGCAGATTGAGCCGCGCCCCTCGGGCTCGGTAGTGGCACTGCATGGCCACGGCTTGGTGGTGGCGTCGCCAGCGGCTCCACGCCAGGGCATGCGAGAGCGGTGCGACTACGCGTCGCAGGAGCGAGAGCAGCAGCCCTCGCACCTCCTGGACGGAGTAGCGGACGGTGAGCGTCAAGGTAGTTGTCGCGTGAAAGGGTTCAGCCGATGCGTTTCAGCTCCTGCACTTCCGGTGAGGGGTTGAGGCGCACGGGGCCCGCGGGCGTCCAGTCGCGCGTGTCGCGGCTCCATCGCTCGGGGTGACGGGCGCGGGCGCGCTGGTACACTTGGTGACGCTGGGCGAGCA
>NZ_RAWI01000520.1 GCF_003612125.1 Corallococcus praedator | reverse complement strand
GCCTCCCCGTCCCACCCTTCCCGGCCGCGCCCACCGTGCTCGCCGTCAGCGGCCGCGCCAGCTTTGAGATCGTCCAGAAGGCCGCCCGCGCCCGCATCCCCGTCGTCGTCAGCGTCTCCGCCGCCAGCTCGCTCGCCATCGACCTGGCCCTGCGTTCTGGATTGACGCTCGCTGCGTTCTCAAGGAACGGCCGCTGCAACGTCTACACCGGTGCGGAGCGACTGGGACCCACACCGCCAACTGCCTGGAACCCTTGATGACTTCCGCCACCTCAGGTCCCGGGCAGGGGCGATGCATCCACCTGTCAGACCGGCATCGTACATGCAGTCAGTCCCAGGTCCGGGTGCGCTGGACCCCAACGACGATCCACTGTCCTGACCAGACGTCACCTGCTCCAGGTACAAGGTCGACGTCCCCCTCGTAGGATGAGGCCGTTCAAGGAATCACCTGTTGTCACGTCTTTCTTGCTGAGCAGTGGTTGCGCCGCGCCGCACAATTTGGCAGTCTTACATTTCCTCCTGGTTAAACTTTTCTAGCCATGACGGTATCCTCTGCGAAACCCGAACGTTCGAAGCAGAGGGGGGTGGACACGATGAGCAGTGCGACTGCAGGCGCCGAGGTCAAGGCATCCCCGTCGACAGCCCCGCTGACGGGAAGCGTGGCTTTGGAAGAGGCCACGGATCCTCCGCGGCTGGCCCCCGGCTTCGCCGCGAAGCTGAACCTCACCGTGGACGTGGTGCTGCTGGTGAGCGTGCTGCTGGGCACCGCGTGGATGCGCGGCGGCCAGACGCTGCCGCTGGGCTGGGAGCTGCCCAGCATGGTGCTCACCGCCGTGCTCGTGTGGCTCATCACCGGCACCGCGCTGTGTCTGTATGATTCGCGCTTCGCCGAGCGCAGCAAGCTGGATCATGTGGCGCTGGTGTCCGTCACCACGCTGGCCGTCGTGACGGTGCAGGCGGTGCTGGAGCTGGCCATGCCCATCGCCACGCACGTGGGCGTCGCGCCGCTCCTGGTCGTCTTCTGGCCGGTGGCGCTGCTGCTGCGGCTGGGCGTCTTCCGCCAGGTGGCCTCGCAGGAGGCCCCCACCGACGAGGTGCTCATCGTCGGCACCGGCGCCATGGGCCGCTACACCGGCGAGGACCTGTCCGGCCGCGGCCGCCGCAAGATTTTGGGCTACGTACGCTTCCCGGAGGATCACGCCTCCGGCGACAGTCTGCCCGCGCAGGTGCTGGGGCCCGCGGATGAGCTGGAGCGCCTGCTGCGCACGCTGCCGGTGAGCGAGGTCTACATCGCCGGCAACACGCTCAAGCAGGGCGAGTCCATGCAGGCCGCCATCAAGCTGGCCGAGCGCTTCGGCGTGCCGTTCGCGCTGCCCGCGCACTCGTTCCGCCTGGACCGCGCCCGTCCCGTGGAGTCCCGCGCGGTGGCGGACGGCTACCTGCACTTCGCCGCGGTGGCGCCCAAGCCGCACCAGATGGCGATGAAGCGCCTGTTCGACATCGCGGTGTCGTCGGTGGCGCTGTGGATGCTGCTGCCGCTCTTCCTGGTGGTGGCCGCGTGCATCAAGCTCACCTCGCGCGGCCCCATCTTCTTCAAGCAGCTGCGCACCGGGCAGCACGGCAAGCCGTTCTACATGCTGAAGTTCCGCTCCATGGTGGTGAACGCGGAGGAGCTCAAGGAGCGGCTGGCCGCGCAGAACGAGCAGACCGGCCCCGTCTTCAAGATGAAGAACGATCCGCGCATCACCGGCATCGGTCGTTTCATCCGCAAGTTCTCCATTGATGAGCTGCCCCAGTTCCTCAACGTGCTGCGCGGGGAGATGAGCGTCGTGGGGCCGCGTCCGCCGGTGCCCAGCGAGGTCGCCAAGTACGAGACGTGGCAGCGCCGCCGCCTGTCCGTGCGCCCGGGCCTGACCTGCATCTGGCAGGTGTCCGGACGCAACCAGATCTCCTTCGAGCAGTGGATGTACCTGGACATGCAGTACATCGACCACTGGAGCCTCACCGGCGACCTCCGCCTGCTGCTCCAAACGGTTCCGGTTGTCATCACGGGCCGCGGGGCAAGCTAGCGACCAGTCGTGAATCTCCGGGCCCGACGTTGACGCGTCGGGCCCGTTTGTCTTTCCATGGGGCGGGCCTTCCCCCCCTTGTGTACGCATCACCCCTGAAGGCCCGCGTCATCCATGACCGTGAACAGTCAGAACCCCTCCTCCGCTGAAGTCGAAGACGGCGCGCGCGCGAACGAAGTCCGCGGCGCCGTGCGCAGCACGCTGCAGCTGGGCGGCTCGCTGATGGTGACGTACGCCATCGCGCTGGGCATCCGGGCGCTGATGCCGCGCTACCTGGGACCGGAGGCGTTCGGCTACTTCAACTGGTCGGAGGCCTTCGCCGCCACGTTCTTCGTGGCCACCAACCTGGGTCTGGAGACGTACATCCGCAAGGAGGTGCCGGTCCGCCCGGAGCACGCGAGCGACTTCTTCGGCACCACCATGCTGTTGCGCCTGGGCATGACGCTGATCCTCATGGTCGCGCTGGCGCTGGTGCTCCACCACACCGGCGAGCCCCCGGAGGTGCAGCACCTGGTGCAGTGGTTCGCGCTGGCCCAGTCGCTCATCGTCGTCAACGCGTCCATGGCGGCGCTGCTGCACTCCAAGGGCAAGGTCGCGGGCCTGTCCGTCTCCAACGTCATCACCAAGATTGTGTGGGGCGGAGGCCTGGCGCTGATGGCCGCGCTGGGCGTGGGCATCCAGTGGCTGGCCGTCCCCATGGTGGCGTCCGAAGCGGTGAAGCTCGTCATCAGCTGGCGCCTGGCGAAGGTGCACCTGGGGCTGAAGTTCCGCATCGACATCACCGCGACGAAGAAGGTGATGAAGGCGTGCCTGCCGTTCTTCCTCACGGCGGCGGCGCTCGCGTGCAACGGCCGCACGGACATGTCGCTGCTGGGCAAGCTCGCGTCCAAGGAGGAGGTGGGCTGGTACGGCGGCGCGTTCAGCATCGCGGGCCTCACCTTCCTCATCAGCCCCATCTTCGGCTGGGTGCTGATGCCCATGATGTCGCGCGCGGCGGCGCGCTCTCCCCAGGAATTGTCGCACCTGACGCGCCGCTCGCTGGAGGGCGTGCTCGCGTTCACCGTGCCGGTGATGATGGCCATGGTGCTGGGCGCGGACCTCTGGGTGCGCCTGATGTGCGGCCCCGGCTTCGAACCCGCGGCGCTGCCCCTGCGCGTGCTGTCGCCCATCTTCGTGATGGCCTACGTCACCATGGTCAGCAGCATCTGGCTCACCATGTCCAACAAGGAGTGGTGGGTGACGCTGGCGGCCACCATGGGCGCGGTGGTGAACCCGCTGCTCAACCTGGCGCTCATCCCGTGGCTGTACGGCCGCATCGGCCCGTCCGGCGGCGCCACCGCCACGGCGCTGTCCATGTTCTTCACGGAGGTCATCGTCACGGTGCTGTTCCTGAGCCGCATGGGAAGGAACTCCTTCGACCGGCGTTCGCTCGTCATGGTGGCGAAGACGGCGGTGGTGTGCGGCGTGTGCGTGGCCCTGGACCGCTTCCTGGTGGGCAGCGTGTCCGCGTGGCCCCGGCTGGGGCTGACGGCCGGCACCTACGTGGCGGGCGTGCTCGTCACCGGCGCCATTCGCCCCGCGGAGCTGCTCCAGGTGGTACGCATGGCGCGGCAGCGGGGCAATGCGGCCCCCGCCGAGGTGGTCGTCACGGCCACCCCCACCGCGTGAGGAGCCTGAGCGCCATGCCGTCCCGTCCCTCCCGATTCCACGGCCCCGGCCCCCTGTCGCGCGCGCTCGCGTGCGCCGGCCTGCTGCTGCTCGCGCCCGCGTGCAGCGGCCTGGGCAAGTACACCTGGGTGAACGAGTACCAGGAGAAGCCGACCGAGTCCGACGCGGCCTATCAAATCGTTCCCGGCGACGTGCTCAACGTGCGGGTGTGGGGCCAGGAGGCCATGACGACGCGCGCGAAGGTGCGCGAGGACGGCCGCATCAGCCTCACCTTCCTGGACGACGTGGAGGCCGCCGGCCACTCGCCCGCCCTGCTGGCGCAGCAGATCCAGACGCGGCTCAAGGACTTCATCAACCACCCCGTCGTCACGGTGTCGCTGGAGGAAGCGCGCCCCATGTCGGTGACGATGCTGGGCGAAGTGGCCAACGTGGGCGCGCACGTGTTGGACCCAGGCGCCACGCTGCTCCAGGCGCTGGGCGCCGCGGGCAGCTTCACCGACTACGCGCACCGCGACCGCATCTTCGTGCTCCGCCGGGATGATCCGAAGGCGGATGAGCCCACGCGGATCCGCGTGAAGTACGAGGACATCATCCGTGGCGAGGGACGCGCGGCGGCCTTCCGCCTGCGCCCTGGCGACGTGGTGGTGGTGGAGTAGCCCGTGCTGGACGCCGTCCTGACGAGCCTGTGGTTGGAGCTGGCGTCCGCCAACGTGTCCTATGCCGTCCAGGCGCGCGTGGACACGCGCATGCGCTCCATGGAGGCGCAGGCCACCGGCGGGTCCGTGCCCCCTGTCGCGGGGGACATGGACCTGGTGCCCACGCTGGGCCTGAAGTTCGACGACGGCAGCGCGGTGGGCAGTCTGGAGTACGCGCCTCGCATCTCCTTCCGCGAGGCCACCACCAACCCGCGCACGGAGGTGCAGCACGTGGGCCGCCTGTTGGGCGACTGGCGGCCGTCGCGCGGCCTCACCCTGCACGGCACCCAGGAGTTCGTGCTGGGCCAGGTGAACCTCTTCACCAACCTGCCCCTGGGCGGCAGCCTGGATGACCCCCTGGGCGGCGACCCCATCCCGGGCGACACCGGGGTGGATGTCCCCATCCAGCCGCTGCCGGAGGGGGTGGACAGCGTGTTCTTCCTCTCCTCGCTGACGACGCTCGCGGCGGAGACGGTGTGGCTGGGCCGGGGCCTGTCGCTGTCGGGCAGCGCGGGCTTCTCCGCCAGCGGCGGCCTGGACGCCACGGCGCAGGAGGCGGTGCCCTTCCAGTACGGTCCGCGCGGACAGGCGGCCCTGGGCTGGTCCCCCGCGCCCCGGCACACGCTGGCCACCACGGTGGGCGTCACGGATTCGCGCTTCTCCACCGGGGCGCGCGCCACGGTGGGCACCCTCACCGGCGCCTGGACGCACCGGGTGGACCGGCGCTCGTCGGTGGAGGTGGGCGTGGGCGTGGGCGTGGCGTACTCGATGCGGGCGACGGAGGAGGAGACTCCAGACGAGGAGCTGCCCGGAGCCACCCCTGCGGGTGGGAGGCGCGTGGGGACCTTTCAGGTCGGGGTGACGCCGCCGGAGGAGGAGCCGCTGGCGCGCCTGGACCTCCTGCCGGACCTGACGCTGGCGTGGTCCTACCGGGTGCCGTCGCGGGTGGCGGACTTCAACAGCCGGGTGGCGGCGCGGGTGACGCCCTTCGTGGACCGCCTGACAGGGCTGGTGTACCCGAGGGCCGACGTGACCTTGAACGGCACGTGGGCGTTGGGGCCTAGAGTGCGGC
>NZ_RAWI01000051.1 GCF_003612125.1 Corallococcus praedator | reverse complement strand
GGTGGGGTGGGGTTCGGCGCTCAAGGGGGCGTCAGACGGCGCGGCCGACGGCGAACAGGCTCATGCCCACCGGCAGCGTCACCTGCTGCTCGGCCTGGGCGAACAGGGGCGCCAGCGTGTCGTAGAGCTTCAACTGGAGCTTGGGCACCGCGCGGCGGCGCAGCAGGCGGCTGTTGACGAACCAGCCCGGCAGGCCGACCAGGTTCATCCACTCCAGCGTGTCCACGCGGAAGCCATTCTCCTCCAGCACCGCGCGCAGGGTGGCGGGCGTGTAGCGGCGGTAGTGGCCCACCGCCTCGTCGATGGCACCGAAGAGCTGCGGCAGCGCCGGCACGAGGATGAGCACGCGGCCGTCCGGCTGGAGGATTTGCCGGAAGCGGCGCACCGCGGACGCGTCGTCCGGGATGTGCTCCAGCACGTTGGACAGCACGATGGTGTCCAGCTTCTCCGCCTGGAGCGACTCCCAGTCCGCGAGCGCCACGTCGGACAGGTAGGGGCGCACGTGGGGCTTGCCGCGGAAGAGGTTCTTCAGGCGGTCCACGTAGAAGCGCTCCACCTCCAGCGCGACCAGCATGTCGCAGCCGGCCTCCAGCTCGCGGGTGATGGTGCCGATGCCGGCGCCAATCTCCAGCACGCGGCGGCCCATGTGCTCGCGGAAGCGGCGGCCCAGCCACTGGTTGTAGTGGGTGGCGCCGTCCATGCGCTCCAGGGTGGAGTAGCCCTCGTGCTGGTTGTCCGCGTCGTCGCGCACGGTGGCGTAGCGCACCAGGGTGCGCAGGCGGGCCAGGTGCGCGGAGGCCGGGCGGCGCGGCACGGCCTGCAGCGGGGGGAGGGCCACTTCCGTGAGGCGGAAGAGCTGCGCGGCCATCTTCACCACCAGCTCCGCGTCCACCGCGTCGTCGTCGCTGGTGAGCTGGATGGAGCGCAGCGCGTCCGTGCGGAAGGCGCGCAGGCCGGTGAGCGGATCCGCCAGGGCCACGTCGGTGACGAAGCGGGTGATGCCCCCCAGGGCGCGCTCGGCCAGAAGCTCCGCGGAGTTGCCGGGGCGGCGGCCGAAGACGCCGTCGGCGGTGTCGTCGCGCAGGGGCTGCACCAGCGCGGCGTAGCTGTCCGGCGAGTAGGCGGCGTCCGGATCCTGGAGCACGGTCATGCTGCCGGTGACGTGGGGGAGCGCGGCGCGGATGGACGCTCCCTTGCCCCCCTGGGCCGGAAGGACGTGGACGTTGGGACCGGGCGTCACATCCACCGGCCCTTCTCCGGCGAGGACGACCTGGGCCTGACCCGCGAGGGCCTGGGCGAACCGTGCGGCCGCGGCGGCGGTCTTCGGCGTGTAGGGGAGGACCACGGAGAGGGCTGCGACCATGGTGCGGCTCACTACCACAGGCGCTCTCACGGCGCGCGTTCGTGGATCGGACCGGATGGACGAGGAGCGTCCAGGCTGCGTCGGTGTGATGGACAACCCGCCCGGGCCGATGCACGCTCCCGCCGTTGTTCACCCTGTGCGATGTGGGTGCAGGTCGGGGTCCGGATGCCGGGCCGCTGAAGCCGCCCCGCGGCAGCCCCCCTTCTGGAGAGACGCGACGTGGAAGGAACGGTGTTGGACCCGGCCGGAGGTGCTCCCGGCGCGACGTCCGCGAGCGTGATGCACCGGGCGCGGGGACTGTGGCGCAGGCGGTGGGTGATGCTCGGGGTGGCGCTGGCCGTCACCGCGCTCACGGCGGCCTGGACGTTGCGTCAGCCGCGCATCTACGCGGCCAGCACGTCGCTCATCATCGACGTCACCGCGCCGCGCATCCTCGACGGCGAGGTGAAGGAGGTGATGGGGGAGGAGCGCAGCAACTACTGGTTCAACAAGGAATACACCGGCACGCAGAGCGAGGTCATCACCTCGCGCGCGGTGGCCAGCCGCGTGGTGGACCGGCTGGGGCTGGCCAACGACTCGGGCTTCCTGGGCCTGCCGGCGAACCTGGATGAGAAGACGCGCGTGCAGGCGATGCAGGGCGCGGACGCGGTGGGCCTGTTGCGCTCGCGCATCCTGGTGGTGCCCGGCAAGGACTCGCGGGTGATGAACATTGGCGTGGAGGACGTGGACCCCAAGCGCGCGGCGCTGCTCGCCAATGAGGTGGCCGCCGCGTACATGGCGGAGAACCAGGCCCTCAAGATGCGCGTCACGGACGAGGCGCGCACGTGGCTGGAGGTCCGCCGGGACGAACTGGGCCGCGAGGCGAAGGCCGGCGAGCTGGCCGTCTACGACCTGAAGAAGGACGCGGACATGCTGTCCACGTCGCTGGAGTCGCGGCTCTCCATCGTCAGCGAGCGCATCAACTCCTACAACCTGAAGCTCACCGAGGTGCGCACGCGCATCGCGGCGCAGCAGGCGCGCGTGGACGCCATCCACCAGCTGCGCAAGGCCGCCGGCGAAGACGAGACGTGGGCGGAGGCCGTGCCCGGCGCCAAGGACGGGCCCATCCAGGACATGAAGACGCGCTACGGCGAGCAGAAGGTCGCGTGCGCGGAGCTGTCGGAGCGCTACCTGCCGGAGCACCCGAAGCTCTTGGAGTGCAACCGCAAGCTGGAGGTGGTGCGCGAGGACCTGCTCAAGAGCCTGGCCAACGTGGTGCGCTCGGCGGAGATGCAACTGGTGGAGGTGAAGGGCGAGGAGCGCAACCTCAACAAGCTCTTGGATGAGACCAAGGCCGAGGCCTTCGTCGTGAACAAGAAGGCCATCGAGTACGGGCAGCTCCAGCGCGAGTCGGACGACAACCAGCGGCGCTACGAGGACGTGCTCAAGCGCCTCAAGGACGTGGAGCTGTCGGGCCTCTTGCGCACGAGCAACGTGCGCGTGCTGGACGAAGCGCGGCCGTCGATGGTGCCGGTGCGGCCGCACACGCGGCGCAACCTGATGGTGGGCTGGGTGATGGGCCTGCTCATGGGGCTGGCCGCGGCGGTGCTGCTGGAGTTCATGGAGAACACCGTCGCGTCGCAGGCGGACGTGGAGGACGGGCTGGGGCTGGCGTTCCTGGGCGTGGTGCCGCGCATGGAAGGCGGCCGGGAGCCGGGCGAGCGTGACCTGTACGTGCACCGCTCGCCGCGCTCGGCGGTGGCGGAGTGCTGCCGCGCGGTGCGCACGAACCTGCTGTTCATGTCGCCGGATGAGCCCTTCAAGACGCTGGTGGTGACCTCCAGCGGTCCGCAGGAAGGCAAGTCCACCACGTGCATCAACCTGGGCGTGGCCATGGCCCAGAGCGGCAACCGCGTGCTGCTGCTCGACACGGACATGCGCAGGCCCCGGCTGCACCGCGCGTTCGGCGTGCCCAACGACGCGGGCATCAGCTCGCTGGTGGTGGGCGAGGGTTCGCTGGACAAGGCGGTGAAGAGCACGGAGGTGCCCAACCTCTTCGTGCTGCCGTGTGGCCCGCTGCCGCCGAACCCGGCGGAGCTGCTGCACACGCGGGCCTTCAAGGACCTGCTGCGCGCGGCGTCGGAGAAGTTCGACCGCGTCATCCTGGACAGCCCGCCGCTCAACGCCGTGGTGGACGCGGCGGTGCTGGCCACGCAGGCGGACGGCGTGGTGATGGTGTTCAAGGCGGGCAGGACGGACCGGGGCGCGGCGAAGCGCGCGCTGCGCTCGCTGGCGGACGTGCAGGCGCGCATGTTCGGCGCCATCCTCAACGACGTGGACCTGCGCAAGCCCCGGTACGGCGACACGTACCTGGGCTACCAGGGCTACGGCCCGACCCAGGACGCACCGAAGAAGGGCGGGGTGGCGTCGTCGTGACGGGCGCGGGCCTGCGGGTGCTGCACCTGGGGAAGTTCTACCCTCCGGCCTCCGGTGGCATGGAGGCGCACGTGCGGACGCTGGCGCGGGCGCAGGCCGCGCTGGGCGCGCAGGTGGAGGTGCTGTGCGCGAACCACTCCGTGGATGGCACCGGCACCAGCCACGAGTTCCACGGCCGCAGCCCCACGCGCGAGGAATGGGACGGCGCGGTGCGCGTGGTGCGGCTGGGACGGCTGGCGTCCGTCGCGCGCATGGACGTGATGCCGGCGCTGCCGGTGGCGCTGCGTCGCGCGCTGGCGCGGGGCGTGGACGTGGTGCACCTGCACGTGCCCAATCCGTCCATGGTGCTGGCGCTGGATGCGGTGCCGCGCCTGCCCGCCGTGGTGGTGACGCACCAGAGCGACGTCATCCGCCAGAAGGTCGCGGGCGCGCTCTTCCGTCCCTTCGAGTGGATGCTGTACGCCCGCGCGGCGCGGCTGCTGGCCACGAGCGACGCGTACGTGCGCGGCTCGTCGCTGCTCTCCACGTTCAAGTCGAAGGTGCGGGTGCTGCCGCTGGGCATCGAGCTTGAGCCGTACCTGCACCCTTCGGCCGAGGCGCGCGAGGCCCGCGCGCGGTGGACGGCGGAGGCCGCGGGGGGACCGCTGTGGCTGATGGTCGGGCGGCTCGTCTACTACAAGGGCCTGTTCACGGCGCTGGAGGCGCTGGTGCACGCGCCGGGGCGGCTGGTCGTCGTGGGCGAAGGACCGCTGGCCGCGGAAGGCCGTGAGCGGGCGCGGGCGCTGGGCATCGAGGACCGCGTGACGTGGGCGGGCTACCTGTCGCCGGAAGCGCTCGCGGGCGCGTTCCGGGCCGCCACCGCGCTGTGGTTCCCGAGCAACGCGCGCAGCGAGGCGTATGGCCTGTCGCAGGTGGAGGCGCTGGCGAGCGGTCTTCCGGTGATCAACACCGCCATCCCGGGCTCCGGTGTGGCGTGGGTGAGCATGCACGAGCGCACCGGGCTCACGGTGCCCGTGGGCGATGCGCGGGCGCTGGCGGCGGCGGCGCGCCGGCTGGTGGAGGAGCCTGGACTCCGGGAGCGGCTGGGTCGCGGGGCGCAGGAGCGCGCGCGGGCGGAGTTCGCCCATGACGTGATGGCGTCGCGCAGCCTGGACCTGTACGCGGAGGCGCTCGGGCGCAGTCCCCTGGTGGATGCGCGGCCTCCGGTGTCGGTCCCGCACGTCGCGGGCGGGGGTTGAGGCCCGACCCCATGCGCGTGCTGCACGTGTCCAGCGGCAACCTGTACGGCGGCATCGAGACGTTCCTGCGCACGCTGGCGCTCGCGGGGGCGCGGCGCGGTGGGGGCGTGGAGCACGCGTTCGCGCTGTGCTTCGAGGGCCGCATCGCGGAGGAGCTGCGCTCGGCGGGCGCCGCGCTGCACCTGCTGGGGCCCGCGAAGGTGAGCCGTCCCTGGTTGGTGTGGGAGGCGCGCCGCGCGTTGATGGCCCTGCTGAAGCGCGAGGTGTTCTCCGCGGTGGTGTGTCACGCGGCGTGGCCGCAGGCGCTCTTCGGGCCGGTGGTGCGCACGGCCGGGGTGCCGCTCCTCTTCTTCCAGCATGACGCGCTCACGGGCGAGCACTGGGTGGAGCGCTGGGCGCGCGTCACCGAGCCTCGGCTGGCGCTGTGCAACAGCCGCTACACCGCGGCCACGCTGGCCCGGGTGTACCCGCGCACGCCGTGGCGCGTGCTCCATCCTCCCGTGCCGGAGGGCGGCGCGGGGCTCACCGCTTCCGAGCGCGCTTCGCTCCGAGGTGAGCTGGGTGCGGGCGCGGAGGACGTCGTCATCGTCCACGCCAGCCGGATGCAGGAGTGGAAGGGCCAGCGACTGCTCCTGGAATCGCTGGGCCGGCTGCGACAGGTGCCGGGCTGGAAGGCGTGGTTCGCGGGTGGGGCGCAGCGACCGGAGGAGGTCGCGTACGAAGAGGGCTTGAAGGCCCAGGCCGCGCTGCTGGGGCTCTCCGACCGGGTGCGCTTCCTGGGGCAGCGCTCGGATGTGCCCCGGCTGCTGCGCGCGGCGGAGGTGCACTGTCAGCCGAACACCGGACCGGAGCCCTTCGGCCTCGCGTTCGTGGAGGCGCTGTACGCCGGGCTTCCCGTGGTCACCACCGCGCTGGGCGGGCCGCTGGAGATCGTCGATGCGTCGTGCGGCGTGCTGGTGCCTCCGAAGGCGGAGGCGCTGGCGCAGGCGCTGCGGAGCCTCATCGAGGATGGGGAGACCCGGCGGAAGCTGGGCCTTGGCGGACCCGCGCGGGCGCAGGCGCTGAGTGCTCCGTCCGCGTTCCTGGAGGCGCTGGAGGCGGCGGTGCGCTCCGTGGCCCCGGAGCCCCTGGCATGAAGGGGGCCCGTCCTGTGGCCTCCGGGCGTCCCGGCCTGCGGGGACCCGGCGTGCTGCATCAGCGGTACGTGCGACGCGTGCCCGAAGCGCCCGTGCAGGGGGCTCCGGCTCCGACGGCGCCCATCGGGTTCTTCGGCTCGGGCCGGGTGGTGGTGGCCTTCATCGCGCTGCTGTTCGGCTGTCAGCTCGCGCTGCTGCTGGAGGCGCTGTCTCCGTTGCGGGTGGTGTTCCGCATCCTGGCGTTCGGCACGAGCCTCGGGTTGCTGGCGTTGGTGAAGGGGCGCCGCCTCAAGCATCCGGCGATGCCCTTCCTGCTGGCGTACGTGGGCGTGACGGCGCTCAACTTCTTCCACCCCGGCACCACCAGCCCGCTGGCGGCGGCGGCGCAGGTGGGCATCCAGGCCTCCGTCTTCGCGCCGTTGTTCTGGGCCAGCCGGCTGCGCATCGACGAGAAGATGTTCCGGCGCGTCGTCCTGTTGCTCTTCCTGTTCAACATGGCGAGCGCGACGATGGGCGTGCTGCAGGTGTACTTCCCCGGCCGCTTCCAGCCCGCGCTGTCCTCGGTCGTCGAGGGCCAGGGCGAGGGCTACATCCGCAGCCTCCAGTTCGAGACGGCCAGCGGTGCACGCGTCTTCCGGCCCATGGGCCTGACGGACCTGCCGGGTGGCGCGGCCACCGGTGCCTTCTACGCGGTGCTGCTGGGCGGCGCGCTGCTCTTGAGTCGTCAGGACACGTGGAAGCGCGTGCTGGGCGTGGGCGGTATCGGCGTGGGTCTGGTGAGCCTGTACCTGTGTCAGGTGCGCGCGGCGGCGGTGACGCTGCTGGTGTGCATGCTCGCCATGGGGCTGGTGCTGATGGTGGGCGGCCGGCTGATGCGGCTGGCGGTGCTGGGCGGTGTCGTGGGTGGGCTCGCGGTGGTCGCCTTCGGCTGGGCGGTCGCGGTGGGCGGCGACGCGGTGCTGGCGCGCTGGAGCACCCTCACCGCGTCGGATCCCAGTCAGGTGTACCAGGGCAACCGGGGCCACTTCCTGGAGGACACCTTCGGGGAGCGCCTGCCGGAGTATCCGCTGGGCGCGGGGCTGGGCCGCTACGGCATGGCCAACGCCTACTTCGGCGACAACAGCGACCGCGAGTACCCGCCGCTGTGGGCGGAGATCCAGTGGTCGGGGTGGGTGTTCGACGGCGGGTTCCTGGCCATCCTCTTCTATCCGCTGGCCCTGCTGGTGACGATGGTGTGGGGCTTCCGGGTGGCCATCCGGCGCGAGGACTCGGCGGGTGAGTTCTGGCTGTGGGGCAGCCTGTTGTTCGCCTATGACCTGGGCGCGGTGGCCCTCACCTTCAGCTATCCGTTCTTCATGAGCCAGATGGGCATGGAGTTCTGGCTGCTCAACGCGGCGTTCTTCAGCGCGTACTGGAATCGGAATGCGGCCGTACACGCTCATCGCCGGTGACTTCGTCTCCACCGGAGGCATGGACCGGGCGAACCTCGCGCTGGCGGACTGGCTCGCGCGTCGCGGCGGGCCGGTGCGACTGGTGGCGCACCGGGTGGAGGACTCGCTGCTGCGCTACCCCAACGTGCGCTTCATCCGCGTGCCCAAGCCCGCGAATGCGTACCTGCTGGGCGAGCCGTTGCTCGATGCGGTGGGACGCTTCTGGGCCACGCGCACGCTGGCGGAGGGCGGGCAGGTGGTGGCCAACGGCGGCAACTGCGTGGTTCCCGCGGCCAACTGGGTCCACTACGTCCACGGTGCGCATGCGCCGCAGCCCGTGGGCAATCCGCTGCGCCGGCTCAAGGGCCAGGTGAGTCACCGCGTGTACCTGCGGCGTGAGCAGCGCGCGCTGCGGAGTGCTCGGATCATCATCGCGAACTCGGAGCGCACGCGGCAGGACCTGATGGCCGCGACAGGCGTCGAGCCTTCGCGGGTCCACGTCGTCTACCTGGGTGGGGATCCGACGCGCTTTGCGTCCACGTCCCCGTCGCTCCGGCGTGAGGCCCGGGCGTCGCTGGGCTGGCCCGAGGAGCGGCGCGTGGCGCTGTTCGTGGGCGCGATGGGTGACCAGCGAAAGGGCTTCGACACGCTCTTCTACGCGTGGGTCCGACTGTGCGCGGTGAAGGCGTGGGACGTGGACCTGTACGTGGTGGGAACGGGCGCGCAGCGGGATGCCTGGGAGCGCGAGGCGCGGCTGAGAGGGCTGGGGGAGCGCGTCCGGTTCCTGGGCTTCCGCAAGGATGTGCCCCGCCTGCTGGCCGCCGCGGATCTGCTGGTGGCGCCCACGCGCTACGAGCCCTACGGCCTGGGCGTGCATGAGGCGCTGTGCGTGGGCATTCCCGCGCTGGTGAGTCGCTCGGCGGGCGTGGCCGAGCGCTACCCGGCTGAGCTCCAGGGGCTGCTGCTCGACTCGCCGGAGGATTCGGGGGAGTTGATGCGGCGCCTGGAGGACTGGCGGAACCGTGGTGATGCGTTGGCGCCCGCCGTCGCGGCGGTGTCGTCCACGCTGCGCGCCTGGACGTGGGATGCGATGGCGGAGGCGCTGGTGGCCCGGCTGGAGGCTTGAGCTTCCGGCTCAGGCGCGGCGCTGGAGCACTTCCTCGAAGAAGTCGAGGTGGGCTCGCGCCACCACCGGCCAGGCGAAGTGGGACAGCGCGCGCTCACGGCCCTTCCTGCCCTGTTCGCGACGCATCGATGGATTCTCCAGCAGGTCCGCGAGCGCTCGGGTCCACTCGGGGACGTTCGCTTCTTGCAGGACCTGTCCGGCATCGCCCACCGTGAAGGGCACCTCACCGGAATCGCTGCCGAGCACGGGCACTCCGCACGCGAAGGCCTCCGCGAGCATGCGACCGAACTGCTCCTTCCACCGGGGCGTCGTCTGGCTGGGCGCGCAGAGCACGTCCATGGCATTCAGCGCCTGGGGCACTCCCGCGTGCGGCACGCCGGTGACGACGCGCACGCGGTCGGCGTGACGTGACGCCCAGTCTCGCAGCGTCGCTTCCATGGGGCCGCCACCGACGAAGAGGGCCCTCCAGGGCGTGCGCAGGGCATCGAGCGCCTCCATCAACAGGCGCACGCCCTTCTCCGGAACGAAGCGCCCCAGATAGCCCACCACCGGAGGCCCTTCCGTCTCCCAGCCGAGCTTCCTCCGGAAGTCCGCGCCCGCCGCCGCGTCCGGTCGGAACTGCTCCACGTCCACGCCCATGGGGATGAAGCGCGAGGGCCGCAGCGCGTAGTCGCGACGTGACTGGAGCGTGTCCCGCACCGTCTGTCCCCACGCGACCCAGCCCGCAGCGCGGTGCACGACGAAACGCTCGGCCTGTGCGAAGGGTGGGGGGTAGCGCTTGGTCAGGTTCTGCGCCGTGCAGAGCACGAGCGGCACCCGGCGCGGCGTCAGCATCGCCACCTCCAGGCCCGACAGCACGTAGGGCTCCTCCCACGCGTGCACCAGGTCCACGCCTCGCGACAGGTGGGCGCGCAGCTCCGGGCCGTAGACGAAGCCGTGCAGGGAGCGGCTGAAGAAGGCGCGCACGGCCTCGATGTGCACGGGCTCGCCGGGTTCACGCTGGAGCACCAGCGGACTCAGGTCGCCGTGAAAGGCGCGCGGTGCCACGGCGGTGACGTCCCAGCGGCCCGCGCCCACGCGCGTCATCTCGTTGGCCAGCCGGCGGTTGAGCGTGACGACGTACGAGTGGGAGACGGTGACGAGCTTCCGGGGACGCATCACCCTCGCTCCCGTGGCACGAGCTGCCGGTACACGGCGAGGATCTCCCGAGCGTAGCGCTCGCGGGAGAAGCAGCGCACGGCGGTGTGCCGGGCCGCGGTCGCCAGTCGTCCGCGCAGACCTTCGTCCCCAAGCAGGCGGAGCAGTGCTTCCGAAAGGACCCGTGCATCACCGGGGTCGATGGCCAGCACGTCTTCTCCATCGCGAAGTGCTTCCGCCGCGCCGCTCGTCCTGGAGACGACGGCGGCGCGCCCGCATGCGAGCGCCTCCGCGATGGTGAGGCCGAAGGGTTCGCGGCGGGTGCTGGCGTGCACGAAGACCTCCAGGGCGCGGTACACGCGGGCGGGGTCGGCTTGAAAGGGCACCAGTCCCACGCGCCCGGTGAGGCCGTGGCGTTCAATCTGTTCGCGCAGCTCCGTGTCGGTGAACTGCGAATCGGGCGTGCGGTAGAGCGGCGCGCCCACCAGGTAGAAGCGCACGGGCAGGGTGGGGACCTGACGCGTCAGCAGCGCTGCGGCTTCCAGGAAGACGTCGTGTCCCTTCCATCGCGCATAGGTGGCGACCAGCCCCACGCGCAACGTGCCCTCGGGCGCGGGAGGCAACGCGGCCAGGGCGTCCAGATGCGCGCCGTCACCGGAGCCCGGGGAGAACCGCTCCACGTCCACGCCGTTGTGCACCACGTGCACGGGCACGTTCCCGAGCACCATCCGCGCATCCTCACCCACGGCCTGTGAGTTCGCGATGGCCGCCGAAGCCAGGGGACGCAGCCCCGCCAGAGCGCGGCGCACGAGGGGGCGCTCGCCCAGGAAGTCATGCACGTGCCAGACGCGCGGCAGGGGCAGGCCCGCGGTGGCGGCGGTCAGCAGGTGCGTCTTGATGCCATTGGAGTGAAGCAGGTCCGGAGCCGCGTCACGCACGGCCTGCCTCAGTGCGACGCCGTAGCGTGCGAGCAGGAGCGCGGCGGGCGCGGAGTCGCGGACGAAGCGCAGCCCTCCCGCCAGCCCCTGACCCCGGAGCCCACTGTCCCCGAGCGCGGACAATGCCGCAGGAAGGGGCAACGGCCGAGCGTCCACGCCCAGTGCTCGCGCGGCCTCCACGAGGGGACCTTCCGTGCCTACGAGCAGGTGCAGCGACAGCGCGGGGTCCAGCGTGCGCAGGCAAGCGAGCAGGTCCAGCAGTGCGCGTTCGGCACCGCCCAGGATTCCCACGGGGTTGAGGAACAGGATGCGCACGCGGGGCGACCGAATCAGACCCGTCCGGGTCGGTCAAGCAATCGCAGGTAGGCGTCCAGCACGGTGCGAGCGTGGGCGCCCCAGGTGAAGCGGGCGGCCCGTGCGTGTCGTGACTCGCGCGCGGGCGCGGGCCGACGACCGGTGAGCAGCGCATCCACCACGCTCGTCCAGTTCTCCACGTCGCCCACCGGGCAGTAGGTGCAGGCGTCGGCCCCCACTTCCCGCAGCACCGGCAGGTCGCTGGCCACCACGGGCGCGCCGCACGCCAGGGCCTCGATGACGGGCAGGCCGAAGCCCTCCGCTTCACTGGGGACCAGCACGGCGCTCGCGCGTCGGTAGAGGCCCGCGAGGGTCGGCCGCTCCTGTCGCGGTGGTTGCACCAGCGCGCCTTCCAGCCCGAGCCGCTTCACCTGCGCCCGCTGCGTCGCGTCCAACGCGCCGCCCTGCTGGACCAGCATGAGGTCCGGATGCTTCGTGCGCAGCGCCGCGAAGACGTCGAAGAGGACGTCCAATCGCTTGCGGCGGATGGCGCTTCCCACGTGCAGCAGGTACGGCCTGCCATGCAGCGGTGCGAGCACGGCGTCGCTGTTGTCCCCGGGAACGGGTTCGGCCCGGTACTCGGGAGACACGCCGTACGGTGCCCACACCAGCCGGTCCTCGGGCACCACTCCGTGCGTGAGCAGCTCCGAGCGGACCGCCTGCGTGCTGTGGAACACGATGGCCGCACGCTCCAGCCCCTTCAGCGTGGTGCGCGCCATCAAGCGGAACCATGACGGTCTTGGGTCGCGGTGCGGTTCGAGGACGGAGCGGAAGGCGTCCAGGTCGTGGCAGAAGACGCCGGTGCGCTCCGCGGGCAGCGCATGCACGAGCTGTGCGTAGGTGTGATCCACGACGTGGAATGCGTCGTGCGCCCGGCGCTCCCGGAGCAGTCGCGCCGGGTAGAGCCCGAAGCGGGTGAGCAGCCGGTCCGCGTTGAAGGCCGCATTGCGCGTGCCCACGCGGGGCAGGCGGCGCACGGCGTGGGGCATGGGCGGACGCAGGCGGGTGACGGTGACTTCCCGGGGCAGGGCGGACAGGTGCTCCAGCAGCGCCTCGCCCACGAGGTCCATGCTGGGCCAGCCCTCCTCGCGTGGATCCATCAGGAGGGCCAGTCGCGGCGGGGACGCATGGGCGCTCACGGCATTCCTCCCGGAGGCTTCCGCAAGAGCGCTTCCACCGTGCGCTCCAGCGCGAAGTGCTCGCGGTAGATGCGCGCGGCGTGCTCCCCCAACGCCCGGCGGGCTTCGTCCTGCGAGAGCAGGTGCTCCGTGGCGTCCACCAGGGCCGATGGCGCCGTGCCTTCCACCAGCGCCACGGGAAGCAGCTCGCGCCACAGGGGCTCCGTGAGATGGCCCGTGTTCGTGACCATGGGGACGCCCAGGCCCAGGCCCGCCATCGCGCTGCCCCTGCGCGTGCTGACGCCATCCGGATACGGTTGCACCAGCACATCGCAAACCCGCAGGAAGGCCGCGGCCTCGCCCGGCGAGAGCGCGTCGCGGGCCTGGAGGCGGGCCGCCACGTCCGGACGTCGTCGCACCACGGCCTCCATGAACGCGCGGCTGCCCCGGCCCAGCAGCAGCCCCTGCCTCCGCGGATCCGCGCGCAGCACGGAGGCGAGCACCGACTCCAGCGGCCCCACGATGGCCGAACCGTACGTGCCGAAGTGGCCCACCACCGGCCCCTCGGGCAGGGACGCCCTCGCCCGGAGCACGTCCACGGCGGACACCTCCGTCGGGAGGTTGCTGGGCACGGGACGCCATTCGGTGCGCTGCTTCGCCCTGGCCGACAGGTGCTCCGCCCACGTCGGGATGGAGACGAAGCTCCGGTCCGCGGACTCCGCCACCAGCCGCAGCATCACCCGCGTGGTCGCGGCCAGCACATGGTGCCTCCAGGGAGCGTGGAGGCTCCACGGGTAGACGACCTCGTGGAAGAACACCTGCCGCTCGTCCTTCCTCCGCGCGGCGAACCACGCGCAGAACGGGACGTTCATCGCCTTCAGTCCCAGCGCGTGCGGCACGTACTGGAGCAGCAGCCTTCGCGGCCCGGGGCACGCATCCAGCTCGCGCGACAGCGCCCGCAGGTCGCCCGGGGAGAACCGCCCCGGCGCGCGGTGGACCGTCACCCCGTCCTCCGTCACGACCCCCGACGGGCCCGGCGCCCACACGTGGACCTGCTCGCCCGCGCGCACCAACGCGTCGGCGATGAGTTGGGTGTAGTCCGCGACGCCGCCCACCATTGGCGGGTACTCGCCCGAGAGCAGATGCCAGGTGGGGAGGGAGGCAGGCACGCGGGCGTCATCCGGGAGCGGCGGTCCGACACGCCGGGTCCGTCCCGGCGGGGTGCCCGACTCTTAACCGCTTCACGTGTCGGGCGGGAAGCCATGTCGCCTCCGGGGGCGCGGGTTATCATCCGGCTCCTTCCGCTCCCGGGTGGCATGCCCCTCTTCTCCGTCGTCATTCCGACCTACAACCGGGCCTCGCTCCTGGAAGAGACGCTGGCCTCGGTCTTCGCCCAGACGCTGACGGACCATGAGGTCATCGTCGTGGACGATGGCTCCACCGACGGGACGCCCGCGCTGCTCGCCCGCTACGGCGAGCGCGTTCGCGTGTTCCGTCAGGACAACGCGGGGCAGGGCGTGGCTCGCAACCTGGGCATCCGCGAGGCCCGTGGCGAATACGTGGCCTTCCTCGACAGCGACGACCTGTGGCCGCCCTGGACGCTGGCGGCGTTCCAGCAGGCCCTCCAGGAGCACGGCCGCCCCACGCTGGTGATGGGCCGGGCCCGCTCCTTCCAGTCACCCGGCGAGCTGTCGGACCTGGAGTCCGGGCCCTTCGTCGCGCGGTCCTTCGCGGACTACCTGGCCAGCGCGGACGCGACGTTCATCCGCACCGCGTGCGCGGTGGCCGTGCGCACCGAAGCGCTCCGCCGGGTGGGTGGCTTCAGCGCGAAGCGGATCAGCTCCGAGGACTACGACCTGCTGTACCGCCTGGGCGTCGAACCCGGCTTCGTCTACGTGGAGTCCCCGGTGACGCTGGGCTACCGCCAGCACGCGGAGTCGTCCTCGCGCGACCTCGACCGGGGTTACGAGGGCACCCTGTTCCTGCTGTCCCAGGAGGGACACGGGCACTATCCGGGAGGCGCCGCGCGTCGCCGGGAGCGGCTGGCCATGCTCCTCTTCGGCCTGCGACACGTGACGCACTGGCTGCTCGAACACGGCCGGTGCCGTCAGGCCCTGACGCTGTACGCGCGCGGCCTGCGCTTCCACCGTGCGCTGCCCCGGTGGAGATACCTGCTGGGGTTTCCGCCCTGGGTGCTCGCGAAGTCGCTCCGGCCCCGTCGCTGAAGCCGGCGCGCGTTCAGCTTCCCGCGACTTCGGGAGGCGGGGTCGCGCGAGGACGCCGCAGGGCCCGGAGCCGGTGCCGCATGGGCTCCTCCACGTGTCGGAAGAGCACCACGGAGACGCCCACGGCCACGGGCGCGAAGAGCAGCGCGAGCACGTTGTGGGGCAGCCCCAGCGTGCGCGTGTTCAACGCCAGCGCGTAGTTCATCAGCGAGCCGTGGGTCATGTAGAGCGCGTAGCTGGCGCCCCCCAGCAGCACCATTGCCCGCGTTCCCAGTCCCAGCCCCCGGCCCACGAGGCCGCTCGCGAGCAGGTAGATGCTCGCGGTGAACAGCGGCACCATCACGGCGGACTGCACCAGCGGTGACGGAGCTTCCGGCAGTCGCATCAGCCCCGCCGCCAGCCCGCCGCCGATGAGCACGAAGGCCACTGTCCGTGCCCACGCACGCGCCGTCAGGTGCTCCCGCCGGCAGAATACCAGCCCCAGGCACAACCCGATGAGGAACTCCGGCAGCCGCGCGAGCGGAATGGCCTCCGAGGAGATCAACCCCCAGACCCGCAGGAACGTCGCGAGCACTCCACCGGAATCGGTCAGCCGCGCCGCCGCGTCGGCGGCGAGCATGGGCGTGGTGCCCAGCAGCCACGCGCCGGCCGCGAGCGCCGTGAGCACCCGGGTGCTTCGCCGTGCGAGCCACGGACCCACGAGCGGGAAGAGCAGGTAGAAGAACGCCTCCACCGACAGCGTCCACGCGACGATGTTCCACGTGGGCCGGTGCAGCGTCAGCCAGCCTTGCGTGAGCGTGAGCGTCGCGCCTGTGATGCGCAGCAGCTCGCCCGAGCTGGCGGGTGGATCCGCCATGTGGATGGCGCGCACGAACATGGGCACGTCCACCAGCAGCGACACCAGATACACCGGATACAGCCTCGCGAAGCGCGCGCGGTAGAAGGCCCTCCACGTGCCCTTCATCCCGCCGCCGTCTTCCAGATAGGTGTACGCGAGGATGAAGCCGGACAGGATGAAGAACAGGCTGACGGTGGAGAAGCCCGCGCCGATGAGCCGTCCGATGCCCGAGGGCAGCGCCGGGGAGCACGGCGCGCAGTAGCAGTGGTAGCCCAGCACGCCCATCGCCGCGAGGAAGCGCAGGCCGGTGAGGGCGGGCAGCGCGGGTCGTTCCGCCACGGCGCTCACGGGGCGGCCTTCCGTCCGCGCACGTGCGCCACGACGGCGCGCACCTCGCCCACCAGCGACAGCCCTCGCCGGGAGCGTTCCCGCGCGAGCACCAGCACCGCCAGCATCCCGGTCCCCACCAGCGCCTGGACGAGCAGCCCGTACTGTCCGCTGGCGAAGCGCGACAGGCCCACCGCGAACGCGAGCAGCGCGCCCACCGTGAGGAACGGCTCCAGCACCTGGAACTCCAGACCGGACAGGTGCGGGTTTCTCCGAGCCACCAGCCACGCGCTCAGGCACAGCTCCGTGAGCGTGATGGCCGTGGCCGTGACGCCGATGCCCACGATGCCCCAGTGCATCACCGCCAGCGTGCCCAGCCCGCAGCGCAGCAGGCTGGAGCCGATGAGCACGTACACCCGCTCCCGCGCGTGGCCGCTGGCGTTCTGCTGCGAGTTCAGCAGCCCGTGCACGGCCTGCATCGCGCCCTCCAGCATGAACCACTGCACCAGCGCGGCCGCCGGGCTCCAGCGCTCGCCGAAGAGGGTGGGGATGAGGAAGGGCAGCGCGATGACGCCGAAGGGCACGAGGATGCAGAGCACCGCGCTGATGCGGCGGATGGACGTGCGCAGGTACTCCGCGAGCCCCTCCGCGTCCTGCTGCATGCGGCTGTAGGCCGGATACGCCACGCGGTTGAGCACGCTGCTGAGCGCCAGCGGCACGGAGGCCAGCGCCCACGCCCAGTTCACCAGCCCAACCGCGTCCTTGCCCTCCAGGCGCCCCACCACGAGCGGAATCCATCCGCCCAGGATGGCGGGCACGATGCCGTTGAGCTGGAACCAGATGCCGAAGCCGAGCAGTCGCTTGACGATGTCCCAGCGCACCTTGCCGCGCGGACGCCACGCCGCCGCGGCCCACAACATCCCCAGCCCCACCGCGCCGCGCACCAGCCCGCCGCCGATGAGCGCCCACGGGCCCCAGTGCAGCGCGGCCAGGAGGATGGTGGCCGCCGTCTGCGCGACGCTCTCCACCAGCTCCGCGCGCGCGATGGCGGGGAAGTGGAGGTTTCGCTCCAGCATCATGATGGGGATGACGCGCAGCGAGTGGAAGAACAACCCCAGCGCCACGGCGCACACCATGAGCGCACCGGAAGACCCCAGGTCGTAGGAGCGCGCGATGAGCGGCGCGAACCCCAGCAGCACCGCCACGATGGCGACGGTGAAGCCCTGGTGGCTCCAGAACGCGGTGCTGATTTCATCCTCGGTGGGTTCATGCTGCTGGCGCACCAGCGAAGCACTGAGGCCCAGGTCGCCCAGGTACGCGCCCATCGCGGCGGTGAAGGCCACGATGGCGAAGGCGCCGTAGTCGGACGGGAAGAGCAGGCGCGACAGGGCGAGCGAGCTCACCACGCGCAGGCCCAGGGAGCCGAGCGTCCGGAGGCCCAGGGCGACGATGGAGCGTTGGGCCCGGACCTTCACGTCCGAGGTGCCCAGCTCCGGTGCGGAGGTGGAGGGACTGCTCATGGAAGAGACGTGAGCGTATATGCGGCCTCGCGTCCGGCGAACAGGGCCCGGCGCAAGGAGCCGCGTTCGCGCGCCGGAAGGCAGGGCCTGTCCGGAGCCCCGGAGGGCGGCCTGGCAGTCGCGGGGGTGCTCGGTGTGATGGCCGTGGCCACGGCCCGCGCTGCGCAGATTGAGCGGGTGCGGCGATGGGTGCCGCCAATCCACGGGGGCGGGACATGGCTGAGACTTCGGTGAACCGCGGGAACGGGACGGAGAAGGGCCCGTTGAACGACCGGGCCCGCATCTGGGGAGGCATCGACCTGGGGGGCACCAAGATTGAAGCCGTCGTCGTGGATGCGCGCGGCGAGGTGCTGGGCCGCGCCCGCCACATGACGCCCTCCAAGGGGGGACCGGGCGAGGTGGTGAAGGAGCTGTACGGCACGCTGGGCGAAGCGGCGCAGACGGCGGGCATCGAGCCCGCGAAGCTCGCGGGGGTGGGCGTGGGCGCACCGGGGTCGGTGGATGCGAACAGCGGCACGCTCGCGCACGCGAGCAACGTGGCGGGTGGCTGGGACGCGCCGTACCCCATCGCGTCGGACCTGGGCGACCTCGTGGGCGGCAAGGTGGTGATGGGCAACGACGTGCAGGTGGCGGTCGCCGCCGAGTACAAGCTGGGCGCGGGCCGCGGCCACCGCTCCGTGCTGGGCGTGTGGTGGGGCACGGGTGTGGGTGGCGGCCTGGTGCTCAACGGCGTGCCGTGGCGCGGCCAGGGCTCCGCCGGTGAGATTGGCCACATGGTGGTGAAGCCCAACGGCGCGCGGTGCGGCTGTGGCCGGCGCGGCTGCCTGGAGGCCTACGCGGGCCGGGCGTCCATGGAGCGCAAGGCGCACGCGGCGGTGAAGAAGGGGACGAAGACGATCCTCTTCGACATCATGCGCGACAAGGGCCGCACGCGGCTGTCGAGCGGCATCTGGTCGCGGGCGCTGAAGGAGAAGGACCCACTGGCGACGCGGCTCATCCACCGCGCGGTGGCGATGATGGGCGTGGCCGTCGCGTCCGTCATCAACCTGCTGGACGTGGAGGCGGTCGTCATTGGCGGGGGGCTGGGGTCGCGGCTGGGCGAGCCGTTCGTGGAGCGCATCGCCGACGCCATGCACCCGCACCTGTTCATCACGGAGCGCAAGCCCGCGCTGCGCGTGGCGGAGCTGGGCGACCTGTCCGGCGCCATCGGCGCGGCGCTGCTCGCGGGCCCGCAGATGTAGAGGGGGGGCTGGCGCGGGTGCCCATCCCTGCTGCGATGATGCGGGGATGGGGACTGCGTGGATGCGCCGGGAGCGATGGCTCGCGGTCGGGGTGATGGGCGCCCTGGCCCTGGGAAGCACGGGCTGTGGGTCGTGGAAGCGCGGCGGATCCGTCACGGACCGGATGGCGTGCTGGTTCAAGGACAGCTGCGTCGTCCACGTCCCCTGCGAGACCGTGCGCCATGACTGGCCTGCCTCGGAGGATGACGCGTACGTTGCCGAGCAGGAAAGGCAGGGCTACCCACTGCTGGTGGGGCGATTCATCGCGGGCGACGGGAAGCCATTGCCTCGGCTGGAATACGAGGTGATGTCAGCGTCGGGGATCGATGGGATGGCGGGCTGCTGGGTCGAAGGCGTCTTGAATGTCTCGAAGGATGGCTACTTCCGTGCCATCCCCACGAGCCGCCATAAGACCTACGTGCTGATCGCGATCAACGGAGGGGGCTACCACCCCACGGGTGTCTATTTCGAGAAGGACACCTGCGTGGAGATCCAGCTCGAACCCTACAAGCGGTGAGCGCTCCCGCTCATCCCTCGCGACGGCGCATCACCGTCAGGGAGTCGTGCGTGTCCACGCACTCGAACGCGGGGTCGTGGAGGATGACGTCGCGCGTGTAGCGCGCGCTGCCCGCGGTGTTCAGCGGACGCGACGGGCTGGAGTGGGTGTCGTGCAGCGCGATGATGGCGCCCGGTGCCACCAGCGGGCTCCAGCCGGTCCAGTCTCCCTGGAGCCCTTCGTAGGTGTGGTCTCCGTCGATGAAGACGAAGTCCACCGCCGGCAGGCCCCGCTCGCGGTGCTGGCGCGCGGCATCCGCGCCGGTGGCGCGCACCCAGTCCACGCGCCCGTTGTTCACGCTGCCCACCTCGCGGTGCGCGATGAGCTGCTGGAAGCTCACGCGCAGCCGTCCCACCGGGTACGGATCCACGGCCCACAGCGTGGCGCTGGGGTCCATCACCGCGCGCAGCACGCGCGTCGTCACCCCGTGCCAGACGCCAATCTCCACCAGCCGCTGCCGTCCCGCCGCGTACCGTGCCAGACACGCGCGCTCGCCCGCCGTCGTCTGGGTCTCCGCCTGGGCCATCCCTGCCATCCAGAGGGCGAAGTGGGTGCTGACGCGCATGAATCCATCCTCGTGCCGTGGGCTCAACCGCCAATGGCGGTGATGTCCCGGCGTGCTTCCGTGAACCTCGCGAGCAGTCGGTCCCGCAGCCGCAAACACGGCAGCTCCACCGCCCGGTACGTCAGCCACGAGACTGCCAGGGTCGCGGCCAGGAAGGCCATCAATGTCAGCACCGGCGGCCCCGCGATGTCCCGCCGCTCGAAGACGCGCACGATGGGGCCGAACCACAGATAGGCCCCGTAGGACAGCGCCGACACCTGGTACGCCGGCCACCGCAGCACCGCCGGCAGGCGCAGCGACTCCATCGCGACCAACAGGCCGCTGAAGCCCACCGCCAGCCCCGCGATGAGCCACACGCCGCCCAACCCCTGCATCCGGGGGACAAATACGCCCAGACTCCCCACCACCGTCGCCAGTCCCAGCACCCCGCACAGGGCCCGTGCCCGGGAGGGCCACTGACGCCACGTCGAGGCCGTCCGGGCAAGGAAGACGCCCGCGCAGAGCCCGTCCAGGTGCTGGAACGTGGGCCACTGCAACCGCACCCAGATCTCCGACGCGTCCAGCCCCTCCGGAAGCGTGGACCGCGTGAAGAAGCGCAGGAGCAGGCTCACGGCGACGGGCACGAGCCAGGCGAAGGCCGGCCACTTGCGGCCGCCCAGCCCGAACGCCACGAGCGGCAGCAGCAGGTAGAAGTGCTCTTCCACGCACAGCGACCAGCTCTGCTCGAAGTCGCGCAGGTCGGTGAAGTTCTGGAGGAAGAGCGCGTAGTGCCAGCCGCCTCCGATGAACGGCGTACCGAACACCCACGGCTTCAGCGCATATGCGGCGAGGACGACGAAGTAGAGCGGCAGCGTGCGCATCCACCGCTTCGTCCAGAAGGTGCGCAGGTTCGCGCCCAGTCCTCCAGGCTCCTCGGGGCCGAAGACCTGCCGGCCGATGAGGTAGCCCGACAGGACGAAGAACAGGTCCACGCCCATCCACCCCAGGCTGAAGCCCATGCGCACCCAGGCTGGCAGCGCTTCCCGCGCGTTCGCGGGCGCGTGGAAGGCGAGCACCGCCAGGATGGCGACGGCGCGCAGCACGTCCAGTCCCGCCCTGCGCGCGGACTCCCGGCCCGCGAGTGGATCCATCGATGCTGTCGCGGGGAGGGAAGGGGAGGGAGGCATGCGGCCGGGGCATTGTGTCCCATCCCTCTTGCCGCGAGGCAATGACCGCGACGTGCTCGTCCGCCCGGGTGGCGACCCACCGCGCCTGTTGCCGGGCTCGCGCACGGGGACGCATACTGCCCCCTTCCACCATGGCAGCCGCGCCGCGCCCCTCGCTCCCAGCCCTGACGGGGCTCCGCTTCTTCGCCGCGCTCCATGTGGTGGCCTTCCACGTGACGCCGCGTGAGGGCCGGCCCGCGTGGCTCGCGGGCTTCCTCGACAACGGCCCGGCGAGCGTCACGCTGTTCTTCATCCTGTCCGGCTTCGTGCTGGCGCAGGCGTACCTGGGCCAGGCGTCGTCCGGTCAGGTGTCGCGGCGTGCGTTCTGGGCGGCGCGCTTCGCTCGCGTCTACCCCGTATACCTGCTGGGCCTGGTGCTGACGGCGCCGCCCTTCTTCCAGTTCGTGCTGCGGCAGGAAGGCGGGCTCACGCCGGCGTCGCTCCAGCGCATCCTGGGCGTGGGGGCCGCGGTCTTCAGCCTCACCCAGGCGTGGGTGCCGCCCGCGGCCTGCGCGTGGAACTGTCCGGGCTGGTCCTTGTCCGTCGAGGCCTTCTTCTACCTGCTCTTCCCCGTGCTGGCCGTGCCCGTGGCGCGGCTCGGGCCGAAGGGACTCCGGTGGGCCGCCGTGTCGGTGGGCGCGGTCGCGGCGGTGCTGAGCGGGCTGTGGCTGCTGGGGGACACGCTGCTGGCGGGCGACTCCCCGCACCGGGACACGTGGCTCCTGGTGGGGGAATACTCGCCGCTGATCAAGCTGCCGCAGTTCCTGCTGGGCGTGGTGCTGGGCCGGTTGTTCGTGCTGCGCGGCCGGGAGCTTCCACGGGCCTCCGCGATGGGGAGCCTCGCGGCGGCGGCGCTCGCGCTGGGACTGCTCGCGGTGCCGTGGATGGGGACCGCCTGGGCCCTGCGGGACCTGGCGCTGACGCCGGTGTTCGCCTGGCTCCTGTGGACGCTGGCGACGGGGCACGGTCCGCTCGCGGCGTTCCTGTCGCGCGCCTCCGTGGTGCGCCTGGGCGAGGCCAGCTACGCGCTCTACATCCTCCACATCCCCCTGGCCTTCTACACGCGCGCGGCGGAGCGGCTGTCCGGCATCGGCCTCGAGCGGCGCGCGCCGTGGGGCTACAGCGCGCTGGCCATCACGTCCTTCGTGGTGGTGTCGCTGGCGGTCTTCGCGTGGCTGGAGGAGCCCGCGCGGCGCTGGCTCCGCAACCGGCTGTCACGGCCCCGTCCACGGCCGCTGTCCGCCTCCACCGGCCTGCTATGAAGCCCCCTGCATGCGCGTGCTCCTGGCCATCCACCATCCCCTGTCCCAGGACCTGGGCGCCCCCGGCGTGACGCTCGCGCTGGGCCGCGCGCTCCAGGCCCAGGGCTGCACCGTGGACTACTACGGCTACGGAGACGCCTTTCCCGGCGAGCAGCACCACACCGCGCTCCACAACCTGCGCTTCCCGTGGAAGCTCTCCGCGCACCTGGCCCGCGTGGCGCGCCGGTACGACGTGCTGGACGTCACCACCGGAGATGCCTGGCCCTGGGCGCGCGCCGGACGTCCCGGGGCGGCCCGCCGTCACGCGCTGGTGACCCGCAGCCACGGCCTGGAGCACACCGTCTCCGAACAGCTCCGCGCCGACGCGCGCGAGGGCAAGGCGCGCCTGAGCTGGAAGTACCCGCTCTACAACGGCGGCTTCCGCCTCTGGGAGGTGGCGCAGTCGCTGCGGCTCGCGGACCACGCCGTGCTCCTCAACGAAGCGGACGCCGCCTACGCGCGGGAGCGGCTGCGCGTCGCCGCTTCAAAGCTGAGCATCATCCCCCACGGGCTCGGTGAGGCCTTCCAGGGACTGCCCCTGCCCGAGCCGCTGGCGGAAGGCCCCCTGCGCCTCGCCACCGTGGGCACCTTCATCCAGCGCAAGGGCCGCGAGGACGTCATCGCCGCGGCGGGCCGCCTGCACGCGCTCGGCGTGGCCTTCACGCTGACCCTGTACGGCACCGGCACCCCCGAGCCCGAGGTCCGCGCCGCCTTCCCCCCGTCCGTCCAGCCCCACCTGCGCGTGGTGCCGGGCTACGCGCACGCGACGCTGCCCGGCCTGCTCGCACGCGAAGAGGTGTTGCTCTTCCCCAGCCACGCGGAGGGCTACGGCATGGCGCTGGTGGAGGCCATGGCGTCGGGGCTCGTGCCCGTGTCCACCCCGGTGGGGGTGGCGCCGTCCGTCGTGCATCCCGGGCACACGGGCTTGCTCGTGCCCGTCGGGGATGTGGACGCGCTGGTGGCGGCGGTGCGCGCGCTCGCGGCGGATCCGCTCCAGCGGTACGCGCTGCGCAGAGAAGCGCAGGCCCGGGTCCAGGGTCTCACCTGGCCCGACATCGCCGCGCGCACCCGGGGGCTCTACGAAGGGCTCCTGGACGCCAGGACTGCTGGCAGCAAGTAGGCAGGCACGCCTTTCCGCCCCGTGGGACCAGGACATTGACGCGCTGCACTGTTGGCCGTCACGATAGGGACAGACGCTCCCTGCATGACGACCTTCTTCGCTGCCTTCCTGGTTTCGCTCCTCGTGGCGCTGGCGCTGACGTGGGTCGTCCGTGAGCGTGCGCTCGCGTGGGGGTGGTTGGACCCGACGAACTCCAGCCGCAAGGTGCACGTGCGGCCCGTCCCGAGGTTGGGGGGCATCGGCATCGTGGGGGGCTTCTTCGCGCCGCTGTGCGCGCTGTTCCTCGTGAACACGGGCGTGGGCCTCCAGTTCCTCGCGCAGACGGACCTCATCGTGGGGCTCTTCGTCGGCGGCGCGCTCATCGCGGCGCTGGGGCTCTACGACGACCTGAAGGGCGCGGACGCGAAGCTGAAGTTCTCCGTGCAGTTCGCGGTGGCGCTGAGCCTGTACGCGCTGGGCTTCCGCATCGAAGTGCTCGCCAATCCCTTCGGCGCGGAGCTGTCGCTGGGGTTCCTGAGCCTGCCGCTCACGGTGGTGTGGGTGGTGGGCGTCATCAACGCGCTCAACCTCATCGACGGGTTGGACGGGCTGGCGGGCGGCGTCGCGTTCTTCGGCGTGGGCACCCACTTCCTGCTCGCGCTGGTGCGCGGGGACGTGCTGCTGTGCCTGCTGATGGCGGCGCTCGCGGGCGCCATCCTCGGGTTCCTGGTGTTCAACTTCAACCCGGCCTCCATCTTCATGGGGGACACGGGCAGCATGTTCCTGGGCTTCGTGCTCGCGGCGGTGTCCATCAAGACGTCGTCGAAGAGCGGCACCGCGGTGGCGCTGCTCGTTCCGGTGATGGCGCTGGGCCTGCCCATCATGGACACGCTGCTGGCCATGGTGCGCCGCTCGCTCCTGGGCAGACCCATGTTCAGCGCGGACAAGGAACACATCCATCACCGGTTGATGAGCCGCCTGCTGCTCACCCACCGAAGCACCGTGCTGGTGCTCTACGGGCTGTGCATGCTGTTCATGCTCACCGCGCTGGGGCTCCACTTCGCCAACAGCTTCCAGAGCGCGGTGCTGCTCTGTGGCATGGGCGTCGTCATCGTGGTGCTGATGCGCAAGCTGGGCTACCTGGACATGCGCCACGCGGGCTCCGTCCAGCAGACGCGCCAGCGCAACCAGCAGCTGCGCACATTGGTGAAGGCCGTCACCGGCGCGGTGCGCGCGGCCGGTTCGCTCCAGGACGTGTGGAACGCCGTGCGCCCCCTGGCGCAGGGCCTGGGCGCGGCCCAACAGGCGCTGCGCCTGCGCCGCCCGCACGAAGTGGACACGGAGGGCGTCGTCTTCGAGGCGCAGCGTCCGGAGGCCGGCACGTCCTCCCCGCTGGAGGTGCGCGTCGAGGTGAAGGACGGCGAGGCCCTGCTCGGCACGCTGCACCTGAGCTGGTGCGATGGACGTGGCGCCATCGACCGTGACGAGGAGCTGGCGCTGGAGGTGGTCGCGGACGCGGTGGCCGAGCGCACCGTGCAGCTCGCGGCCCTGGAAGCCGCCGCACCCGGGCGCATCATCGCCATGCGGCGGTAGGCCCCGTGAGTCCGGCTCCTCCTTCGGCCCTGCTGACGCTGCTGAAGTCCTGGCCGGAGGCCCCCGACTCGCCCGTGCTCCCGGAGGAAGCGGACGCGCTGGTGAAGGCCGCCGTGCGCCACGGCCTCGCGGGCTTCGTCGAACACGCGCTGACCCGCGCGGAGCTGGAACTTCCCCAAGAAGCGCGGGCCCTGCTGCGCCGCGAGTCACTGGCGGGCGCGGCCCGGGGCATGCGCGTGCGGGCGCTGCTGCTGCGCAGCGTGGAGGCCCTGGCGGCGGTGGACGTGGTGCCGGTGCTGCTCAAGGGCTATGGCCTGGCCCGCAGGCTCTACCCGGAGCCGCTGCTCCGGGCCACGACGGACGTGGACCTGCTCGTGCCGCGCGCCCGCGTGCTGTGCGCCGTGCACGCCCTGGAAGGGCTGGGCCTGACGACGAAGCCCGGCGACGGCGACCGCGACGACACCCACCATGTGGAGCTCACCGGCCCCGCGGGGCTGGTGGAACTGCACTACCGCGCACTCGCCGGCTACGGGCAGGCACTGGAGGGCGACGCGCTGGTGGCCCGCGCGGAGGACGCGGACCTGGACGGCCTGCGCGTGCGCTACCTGTGCGCGGAGGACGAGGCCGTGTACCTGGCCCTCCACGCGAGCAACCACCTGCTGCAGCGGCTGACGTGGCTCTTCGACTTGAAGCTGCTGGCGCGGGCGAAGCCCCACCTGGACTGGGAGCGCGTGGTGGCGCGCGCGAAGGAGACGGGCCTGCCCCACCTCGTCTGGTACGCCTGGGACGCCGCGCACCGGCTGCTGGACGCGCCCGTGCCGCAGCGCGTGCTCCAGGCCCTGGCCCCACCGGGGTGGCAGCGCGCGCTGGCGACCCGGCTGTTCTCCGGGCCCCGGCTCGTGGACTCGGAGCTGGCCCGGAACAAGCCGGCCTGGGTGGCCGCGAAGCTCGCGCTGGCGCCCCGGGCCCGGCCCATGGTGCGCTACGCGCTCCGACGGCTGCGAGGGCACTGGGCGCGCGGCGGGTAGGGTGCTCGGCTGGACCGTGTGCAAGACGGTCATTGCGGCGGATGGGCCCGGACCATTAAAGGTGCCGCACCATGGCGCCCAGTCTCCTCGATACCTTCCGGGTCCTGTCCTCCTTCGAGCCCCCGCGCGGAAAGCTCCGGGGTGCGCCCTGGGAGGCCTACGTCGACTGGGCCATCTCCCAGGGGCTGGCGCCGCTCGCCGCGTACAACCTGGAGTATCGGATGGGCGGAGGCGAGGCGCCCGAGTGGGCCCGCGACCGGATGATGTCCATCTACACCGGCTCCGTGAACGACAACGTGATGAAGCTGGTCCACTTCAAGCGCATCGTGGACCAGCTGGAGGGCCGTAAAATCCTGCTCCTGGGCGGCGCCGCCTTCGCGGAGGCGCTCTACCCCCACGTGGGCTTCCGCCCCGTGCTGGACATCCAGGTGCTGGTGCGCCGGCTGGATGTGGACGGCTTCGCCGGCTACCTGTCCAACCACGAGTTCGTCCCGGAGACGGACACGACGAACAGCGGCGCCGCGCGCGTGGTGTCCGACGGCCGCACGCCCATCTACCTGTACTCGGACGTGCTGGGCGCGAACCGACGTGAGCAGTTGGCCGGCATCTTCGACCGCGCCCGACCCATGAAGGTCTACGGCGCGTCCGTCTTCCGTCCGGAGCTGGAGGACGCGCTCCTGCTCACCGCGCTGGACCAGGCCCACCACGGCTACGACGTGCCGTGGTTGTCCTTCGTGGACCTGCGCGAGCTCGTCACCGGCGCCACCTGGATGGGCGGCGTGTATTCGCGACCCATGGAGATTCCCGCACTGCTGGAGCGGGCGGAGGCGTTCGGTCTGGAGCGCGCGCTGTACACGTCGCTGGCCATCGTCGCGCGGCTGTTCCCGGACGCGGCGGCGCAGGCCACCGCCGCCATGCCCCCGCTGCGGCGGGCGACCCGGGAGCTTCTGGACCGGGGGGTGGTGGGTCCAGTGAGCACCCCCGGACGTGCGTCCGCCCTGCGGGGCGTGGACCGGCTGCGCCGCCTCCTCACTGGGCGATAAGCCTGTTTGGTCGCTCGGCGTTCAGCGCCCCTGGGCTTTCTTTCGGTGCGCGGGTCGGCGTAGAAGTTCAATGACGCCACCTGTCGAAAACCCAGGACCTTTCAAGAATGCGCATTGCCATTATCGGATCGGGCTACGTCGGACTCGTCGCGGGCACCTGCTTCGCGGACTCGGGCAACGACGTCGCGTGCGTGGACATCGATGAGCGGAAGATCCGCATGCTCCAGGATGGGCAGGTTCCCATCTACGAGCCGGGTCTGGAGGAGCTGATCCGCAAGAACGTGAAGGAGAAGCGCCTCACGTTCACGACGAACCTGGCGGAGGGCGTGGCGAACGCCCAGGCCGTGTTCATCGCGGTGGGCACGCCGGAAGGCGAGAGCGGCGAAGCGGACCTCCAGTACGTCATCGCGGCGGCGCAGGCGGTGGGCCGCGCCATCAAGCAGTACACGGTGGTGGTGGACAAGAGCACCGTGCCGGTGGGAACCGCGGACAAGGTGCGCGAGGCCATCGCGAAGGTGACGAGCGTGGAGTTCGACGTCGTCTCCAACCCGGAGTTCCTCAAGGAAGGCGCCGCGCTGGACGACTTCTTCAAGCCGGACCGCGTCGTCATCGGCGCTGACACCGAGCGCGCCCGGAACATCATGGGCGAGCTGTACGCGCCCTTCGTGCGCACCGAAAACCCCATCCTCTTCATGGACACGCGCTCCGCGGAGCTGACGAAGTACGCGGCCAACGCGATGCTCGCCACGCGCATCTCGTTCATGAACGACGTGTCCGCGCTCTGCGAGAAGGTCGGCGCGGACGTGGACTTCGTGCGCAAGGGCCTGGGCGCGGACAAGCGCATCGGCTACCCGTTCCTCTTCCCCGGCGTGGGCTACGGCGGCTCCTGCTTCCCCAAGGACGTGAAGGCGCTCGTCACGACGGCGCGCGAGTACGGCCTGGAGCTGGACCTGCTGCGCGCGGTGGAGCGCACCAACGAGCGGCAGAAGAAGCTGCTCGTGAACAAGGCCGTGAAGCACTACGGCACGCTGGAGGGCAAGAAGTTCGGCGTGTGGGGCCTGGCGTTCAAGCCCAAGACGGACGACATGCGCGAGGCGCCGTCCATCGAGGTCATCGAGGGCCTCATCGGCAAGGGCGCGCAGGTGATTGCCCATGACCCGGTGGCCTCGCACGCGGCCAAGCGCGTCTTCGGCGACCGCATCCGCTACGCGGAGCTGCCCTACGACGCGCTGGAGGGCGTGGACGGCCTGTTCGTCGTCACCGAGTGGAACGAGTTCCGCCACCCGGACTTCGCGCGCATGAAGTCGCTGATGAAGTCGCCCGTCGTCTTCGACGGCCGCAACGTCTTCCAGCCCGCTCGCATGCGTGAGCAGGGCTTCACCTACTTCGGCATCGGGCGCCGCTAGAGATGAAGCAGAAGACGGGCGCTTCGCTGGATGCCCTCACGGGGCTGCGCTTCCTGGCGGCCCTTCACGTGGTCCTCTTCCACTTCGGGACGCCCTGCCTCGCGGGGTGGGCCCCGGAGTGGATGGTCCACATCGTGGCCTCCGGCTACGCGTCCGTCGGCGTGTTCTTCCTGCTGTCCGGCTTCGTGCTCGCGTACAACTACGTGGACGCCGAAGGCCGGATGCAGACGCCGTCCCGCTCCTTCTGGAGCGCCCGCGTGGCGCGCGTCTACCCGGTGTTCCTGCTGACGTTCCTCTTGTCCGCGGCGCCCACCATGGGGCGCTCGCTGGCGGTGAACTCGCTGCCCGTGGCCGCCGCGAAGCTGGGCACCGCGGGCTTCACCACGCTGGCGCTGCTCCAGGCGTGGGTGCCCAGGCTGGCGCTGTACTGGAACCCGCCGGGCTGGTCCGTGTCCGTGGAGGCGTTCTTCTACGCGGTGTTCCCTTCCCTGGGGCGCCGGCTGGAAGGCTTCAAGGGCGCGCGGATGACGGCGGCCCTCGCGGGCGTGTGGGCCCTGGGGCTCTTGCCGCCGGTGCTCTATGTCGCCCTGCGGCCGGACGGTGCGGGCACGCTGGACGCCGCGTCGGAGGGCATCTGGTTGGCGGTGGTGAAGTTCAACCCGCTGATGCGTCTGCCGGAGTTCCTGCTGGGCGTGCTGCTGGGGCTCGTCTTCGTGCGCGAGCGTTCGGAAGCCAGCGCGGCCCCCCGCTCTGGCGCGGTGATGGCGGCGGCGGGCGCGGCGCTGCTGCTCGCGGGCTTCTCGCAGGGCGGACGGATTCCGTACCCGCTGATGCACAACGCGCTGCTGGCGCCCGCGTCGGCGCTGCTGGTGTACGGGCTGGCGCGCGGCGGTGGAGCGCTGGGGGCCGTGCTCGCGCGGCCGTGGCTGGTGCACCTGGGTGGGGCCAGCTACGCGCTGTACCTGCTCCAGTACCCCATCAGTGAGTTCGTGCACTGGCTGGAGACGCGCGTGGACCTGTCGTCGCCCTGGCGCTTCCTGACCGTGTTGCTGGTGCTGCTGGTGCCCGCGTCGGTGGCGGTGCACCGGTGGGTGGAGACGCCGTGGCGCTCGCGGGTGAAGCGCGGGCTCCAGCCGTGGGTGGACGGTGGAGCGCCGGTCGCGGCGCGCGTGGTGCCGGGCGCCTGAAGTCCCCGTGAGGACGCCGGACGCTGACCTTCAGCGGACGGCGTTCAGCGGGCGAGGCCGCAGGCCTTCTTGCCTTCCTCGGTCTCGATGGTGCGGCAGTCGCAGCCCTCAAGCCGCGCCTCGCAGGCAATCTCATCTTCCGCGGTGGGCTCCACGCGGGCTTCCTCGTCCGCGGCGCGCTGCTGGCAGACCTGCTTCTCCACCGAGTTCAAGGCGCACTCGCAGAGCTTCTCGGACAGTTCGCGGCAACTCGTCTTGCACGCGGTGAGTCCGGAGAGGGAGGCGCAGAGAACGGCGGCGGTGAGCAGGAGGCGACGCATGGGTCGGGGACGATGCCAGATGGGTCTCTGGATGCAAGCGATGTCCCGGCGCGCCGGTTCATTCGACACTCCGGCGAGGCGCGTCCGGGAAGGAGGCGTCCGGGCGGCGAGTTCCCTGGTCGGGGGGAGGTCCCCGGGCGGAAGGAACGGGTCCGCCTGGGCCCGTGACATACTCGCGCCCTCCGCATGGCTCCCGAGTCCCGTCGCGTCTCCCGGTACACCCTGTCCGCCGAGGCGGCCCTCGCGGCGCTGCTGGTGCTGGGCCCGGTGGCGCTGGGCGGCGCGGCGCACTGGCTGGCCTGGCCGCTGAGCGCCCTGGCCGGACTGGCCTCGGTGCTGGCGGCGGTGGGGGCTCGCCGGCAGGGGGACACTCCCAGGATTCCCTTCCTGGCGGTGCCGCTGGTGGGTGGCGTGCTCTTGTGCGCGCTGCAGCTCGTGCCGCTGCCGTCGGCGGTGCTGGGGTGGGTGAGTCCAGAGGCCGCGGCGCTGCGCGAGGACGTGCTCGTGCCGCTGGGGCTCACGGGCTTCCGGCCGGTGTCGCTGGAGCCTTCCGCGACGTGGCGGGAGCTGGCGAAGCACGGAGCCTATCTCCTGACGTTCCTCGCGGCGGCGCAGGTGTGCCGGGCCCGGGCGTCGCGCAAGCGGCTGCTGTCGGTGCTGGCCTTCACGGGCGCGGCGGTGGCGGCGGTGGGGCTGGGGCACGCGCTCTTCAACGTGGAGACGCTCTTCGGCCTGCGCGCGTATGTGCATGCGCGGCCGCCGCTGGTGACGCCGTTCGGCAACCCCAACCACCTCGCGGGCTACCTGGGGCTGACGGCGACGGTGGCGGTGGGGCTGGCGCTGTCGGCGCAGCCGCGTTCGCGCGCGTGGCCCTTCGCGGTGGCGGCGCTCCTCTCCGGCGCGGGCGTGCTGTTGTCGCTGTCGCGCGCGGGCATCGTGTTCTTCGTCTTCGGTCAGGTGCTGCTCGCCGCGTGGCTGTCGAAGCAGCGGCGTGAGGCGCGCACGCCCGCGAAGCCCTCCTGGGGCCGGGGCGCGGCGGTGCTGCTGGGGCTGCTGGCGACGCTGTCGGTGGGCGCGTACCTGGCGGCGGACAATCTGTGGGCGGAGGCGCGCACGGCGGACAGCGTGGAGTCCCTGCGCCACGGCAAGGTGGAGCCGTGGCCGATGATGGCCCGCGCGGCCCGCGCCTTCCCGGTGCTGGGCATGGGGCGCGGCGCGTTCGAGGCCGCGTTTCCCCGCTACCAGACCGAAGCGAACCCCAACACCTTCACGCACCCGGAGAACGCGGTGTTGCAGGTGACGACGGAGTGGGGCGTGCCGGGCCTGCTGCTGCTCCTGCTGGGTGTCTGGGGCTTCGTGGGGCTGGTGCGCCGCGAAGGCCATGGCCCCGTGGAGCTGGCGGTGCTGTCGGGCGTGGCGGCGCTGGCGCTGCACAACCTGTTCGACTTCAGCCTGGAGCTGCCCGCGTGCGCGGTGGCGGTCGCGGTGGTGCTGGGGGCGGTGGCGCGGCCTCGCGAATCCGAACGCATGTTCTCGCGGAGCACGCGCACCCATGCGCTGCCCACCGGTCCGGCGCTGGCGCTGGCGGCGGGGCTCACGGCGGTGATGCTCGTCGCGCTCGTGCCGGGCGGGCGCCGGATGGAGGACGCGGAAGCTCAGCTGTCCGAACGCGTGTCGGCCCGAGCCCCCCGAGCGGAGGTCCGCGCGCTGGGGCTTTCGCTCATCGACGTGCACCCGACGGACTACCTGCTGTACCGCCTGGTGGCGATGGCCTCCGTGGGGGACGGCGCGGCGGGGGCGAAGGACGCGTTGGCCTTCGTCAACCACGTGCTGTACCTGCGGCCGCTGGATGCGCCGGCGCACCGCGTGGCGGCGCGGGCCCTGCTGCACCTGGGCCGGCGCGCGCAGGCCTTCCTGGAGTACCGCCTGGCGCATGAGGCCGGCGACACGCGCGTGCTGCTGACGGAGGCGATGCCCCGGGCGCGCACGCCGGAGGAGCTCGCGACCCTCACGCCCGAGGCCCCCGGACAGGCCACGGAGCTGGCCCGGTCCCTGGTCGGCATGCCCGAGCGTCGCGTGCTCGGGCTGGCCTGGCTCGCCTGGGCGCGCGAGCACTTCGAAGGCCGCCCCGAGGCCACGGCGCTGTGGATGGAGGAGGTTCGTGGCCGGCTGGCCCAGGGTGAACTGGACGCGGCGGAGGCGGCGTGGGCGGAGGTGGAGCGATGGGCTCCGGATGCCCTGGCCACGCACCTGCTGCGCGCGGACGTGTGGCGCGCGCGAGGAAAGGGGGCGGAGGCGCTCCAGGCGCTGGAGGCCCTCGCGAAGCGCTTCCCCCAGGACGTGGAGCTGGCGTTCACCCTGGCGGCGCGGCAGCAGGAGGCGGGGCTGACGCGGCGAGCCCGGGACACGCTGGACGCGGTGGCGCCCTTCCTGACGAACCTCCAGCAACGCGCGCGGCTGCTCTCCCTGGAGGCGGACTGCTTCGAGCGCGAGGGACTGCTGGCCCGCGCGCTGGAGCAGCGGCGCTCGGTCGCGGGGCTGGTGCCCGGGCCGGACAGCCACTTCGCGGTGGCCCGCTTGCAGGAGCGGCTGTCGCGCTACGACGCGGCGGCGCGCTCGGTGCACGAGGGCCTGCGGCTCATGCCTCCCGGAGGCGCTCGGCGCGCGGAGATGGAGGCCTGGGCCGTGCGGCTGGAATCACACGAGCGTGCGCAGGTGGACGCACGCCGCCAGGAGTTGTTGGAGGATCCGAAGGCGCAGGAGCGCGAGCAGTACCTGCGCCGCTCGCAGGTGGTCAGCGACTCCCCCGCGCCTTGACGGACGGCCCGCGCAGTCAGGCCGAAGCGCCTGACTCCTCCATGGGCGAGGAATACGAAGCCTGCGAGCCCCGCTCCGCTGCGAGCGGCTGGATGAATGACGCGACCAGCGGCCACTCCAGCCGCGCGAAGTCCTGGAAGCGCAGCTCCAGGGCCTCCTCGTGCGAGCCCGCGCGGAACAACAGCCGCTCGTTGAGGCTCAGCGATTCGTCCACGGCGACGGGCAGGCCGTACAGCTCTCCAAACGGAGGCTCGGCGCCGGGCTCACAGCCGGGGAAGTGGTCGACGAACTCGGACTCGGTGGCGAGCCGCGCGGTGTGCACGCCCAGGATGTCGCGAACCTGCCGCAGGTCCACGGATGCCAGCGCGGGCACGACGACGATCCAGGGCTGCCGGTTCGCCTTCACGATGACGGACTTCGCCACCCGCCAGCCGGGCACGTTGAGGACCTCCACCAGCTCCGTCGCGGACTCGGCCCGGGCGTGGGCATACCGCTCGAAGGGGACGCGATGGCGCCGGAGGTATTGCTGGATGGCAACAGGGATCATGGGGACCTCACCTCCTTACCGTTCAAGGTGTGTCCGGACGACGCAGGCGGCCATTCGCCACGCCAGCTCAGGAGGGCGCGGGGGCCTGCCCTCGGCAGGTGGGCCGGAGGGCAGCCAGGGGGCCACTACTGCTGGAAATCGTACACGCTGCCCAGCTTCAACAGCCGCGTCAGCTCGTCGAGCGCGGTCATCGTCTCGCGCGCGAGCAGCGGATCCCTCACGTCCTCGGGACGAAGCACCTCGCGGTAGTGCCGGCGCACCCAGGCGGCCAGGGCCTCATGGAGGGCGGGGGAGTAGAAGACGTCCGCGGTGATGGCGGCCCGCTCCGCGTCCGTCAGGGAGATGCGCTGGCGCAGACACGCCGGCCCGCCGCCGTTGTTCATGGACTGGCGCACGTCCAGGTAGTGCACCGCCTTCACCGGGTTGTCCTCGGCGACCACGCGTTGCAGGAAGGCGTGCGCGTGGGGCGTCTCGCGGCTCTCGATGGGGGCGATGATGGCCATGGTGCCATCCGGCAGCGACAGCACCTGCGAGTTGAACGGGTAGGCCTTCACCGCGTCCTTCACCGGCAGCTCGTCGTTCGTCGCCACCACGGAGCGGAAGTCCGCGCCCAGCTTCTGTCGCAGCGTTTCCAGGAGCGCCGGGGGGTCCGCGAACGCCAGCGCGTGCAGCATGAGGAAGCGCTCGTTGCCCACCGCGAGCACGTCGGTGTGGAACGCGCCCGCGTCGATGCCGTCCGGGTGTTGCTGGGGCATCAGCACCTGCGCCGGATCCAGCTGGTGCAGCCGGGCCAGGGCCTGGCTGGACTCCAGCGTCTGGCGCGCGGGGAAGCGCTGAGGGCCCTTCACGTCCTGCCACGCGCTGCGGCCCCAGGCGAGCAGGTGCACGGCCTTGTGTCCGGGCGTGAAGAGGCGCGTGTGGTTCGCCGCGCCCTCGTCCGCGAAGTGGGCGGCGCCCGGCAGCGGGGCATGGACCAGGAAGTGCTTCGGATCCGCGAAGATGGCGCGCAGCACCGCGTGCGTGGTGTCCGCCTCGATGGCGCGGTGGAACATCTGCGTGAGGTTCGCGGGCGTCAGGTGCACCCGTCCATCTGCGGTGTCCACCGACGGCGCGACGGTGGCCGCGTTCGCCGTCCACATGGCGGAGGCGCTGGAGGTGAGGCGCAGGAGGTGTTCGGCGTCGCGCGCGGCGCGGGTGATGACCTCCTCGTCGGACCCCGTGAAGCCCAGGGCGCGCAGCGTGCGCAGGGACGGGCGCGGCTGGGGCGGCAGCACCGCCTGCCCCACGCCCAGCTCCGACACGAAGCGCATCTTCTCCAGCCCCTGGAGCGCCGCCGCCCGGGGCTGGCTTGGCTGGCCCCCGTGGGTTTGTGACGCCAGGTTGCCGGGCGAGAGACCGGCGTAATTGTGGGTCGGACCAATGAGGCCGTCGAAGTTGTATTCGCGCATGGGATATGGAGACGCGTCGTGGAGCGTCCCCCCTTAACAAAGCGCCTGAAGCGTTACCTGCGCTACCTGCTCATCGCCGGGATGTTGCGCCTGCTCCAGTTCCTGTCGCTGGGAACCGCACGCACCCTGGGCATGACGCTGGGCGGCTGGGCCTATGCCCTCGCGGGAGGCGAGCGCCGCAAGGCCCTCAAGTCGCTTTCCCGCGCCTTCCCCGACCGGAGCGACGCGGAGCGTGACGCGCTCGCCCGTGGCGCCTTCCGCCATCTGGCCGCCGCCGCCCTGGAGGTCGCCTCCGCGCGCGCCCTGGATGCCGGGCTGGAGGCCCTGGTGTCCTGGCCCGCAGGGGACCGGGCCGTGCTGGAGGCGGCGCTCGCGAAGGGCAGGGGCGTCGTCTTCGTCTCCGGCCACGTGGGCAACTGGGAGCTGCTCGCCCGGCGCGTGGCGAAGGCGGGCTACCCCAGCCAGAGCATCGCGAAGGAGACCAGCGACCCGCGCCTCACCGCGCTCGTGGAGGACTTCCGGGCGAAGGGCGGGGTGCGCAGCATCTGGCGCGGCCAGGAGGGCGCGGCCAGGGCCATGCTCCGGGCCCTGCGGAGCGGGGAGATCCTGGGCATCCTCATCGACCAGGACACCAAGGTGCAGTCCGTCTTCGTGCCCTTCTTCGGGGAGCTGGCCGCCACCCCGCGCGCGGCGGCGGACCTGGCGCTGCGCACCGGCGCGGCCGTGGTGGTGGGCTTCTGCCAGCGCGAGGGAGAGGGCTACCGGCTCACCATGGAGGAGGTCCCCGCGCCGGAGGTGACGGAGCGCGAAGCGGCCGTCCAGGCGCTCACCGCCGCCCTGTCCCAGCGCATCGAGGCAGCCATCCGCCGGGCACCCGAACAGTGGGTGTGGATGCACCAACGCTGGAAGACGCGCCCTGTCATGGAGGCGTCGCAGGCCGCTGCCCCGGCCCTTCCCGACCCAGCGTCCGCCCCGGTGCGGTGATAAGGAAGACCCCGTGTCGCGCCTCCTTGCCTTGAGCTTCCTGGGACTCCTCGCCACCGCATGCACGCCGCGCCGTCCCGCCGAGGGCGCCCCGAGCGAGCCGCGCCCGGACGTGGTGCTGGAGGGCGCGCGCCTGCGCTCGTTCGAGGGCGAGAAGCTCCTGGTCTCCGGCTCCGCCCGGACCGTGCACTACCGGCGCGCGGGCGGCGAGGTGCAGGCGACGGATGTGGTCGTGCGCCTGCCACCCGGCCAGGGCTCACAGGGCTCGCCCCTGCCCATGGCGGGCGGCTCGGTCATCACCGCGCCGAATATGGACGGCAGCCTCGCGTCCAAGCAGTGGGTGGGCAGCGGAGGCGTCGTCGTGCGCACCGGTGACGGCATGGTGGCGCGCACGCCCAGGCTCACCTACGACGCCACGACGCAGCGGGCGCATGGCGAAGAGGGCGTGACGATGCAGGGCCCCGACTACCGGATGCGCGCGGACCGCTTCGAGCTGTCCGCGCCGGATGAGACGTTCACCTTCGAGGGCACGGTCGAGACCGTGCTGGGTGGAGCCGCGCAGTGATCGAGTTCCTCGTGATGGCGCTGTTCCTGGCCCAGCCCACGCCCGCCCAGGCCGCGAAGCCCGCGAGCCCGGCCACGGCGGGAGCGACCGCCCCGGCGACGAAGCCCGGGACCCCGGCCTG
>NZ_RAWI01000519.1 GCF_003612125.1 Corallococcus praedator | reverse complement strand
GGGCAGGCGCGAGGGTGGGGAGGACGCCGGGGCAGCCCTCCACGAAGTCCTCGGGGTTCACGCGGACGATGCCATCCGGGGGCGACTTGATGCCGCCCACCGGGTAGCGCACGGAGTCCACGCGGAAGGTGCGCACCAGCGTGCGCGCGGACGGATCATCCGCGGGCAGCATGGACACGGAGAGGTAGATGTCGTTGTAGCCCGCGCCGCGCTGCACGGTGCCGGCGTCCACGCCACCGTCCACGCCGCCGTCGGCGATGAGGGGCAGCGTGTTGGCGAGCAGCACGTTGTCCACGCGGAAGCGGTAGCACTGGCGGCCTTCCGCATCCACCGGGCCCTCCGCCTCCACGCTGTAGCGGTACGCATCCGAGGCGAGGTTGGCGGTGTCCACCTGGAGCGGCCGCATGTGCATGCGCACTTCGTTGCGGTTGGTCAGCCCGTCGGTGTCCGGATCCTCATCCAGGTCGTTGCTCGCGCCCTGGGTGCTGCCCCGCCACTCCATGCCGTCCGGCACGCCGTCGCTGTCGCTGTCCTGCAACGTGGCGTTGGTGCCGATGAACTGCTCGTCGCAGTCCAGCAGGCCGTCGCAGTCCGTGTCCGTGCCGCGCAGCGCGGGCGGGCAGCCCTTGTCCAGGCCGCCGCCGTCCGGCTGCACTTCCTGGTTCGGGTCGAACTGCACGCCCCGGTCGCGGAAGTAGACCTCCACGCCGTCGCTGAAGCCGTCGCCGTCGGTGTCGCGCAGGTTGGGGTTGGTCCCCAGCTCCGCCTCGCGCGCGTCGGTGAGGCCGTCGCCGTCCGTGTCCGCCTCGTCCAGCGGGCTGCCGGGGGGCGCGGAGAAGTTGGAGGCGATGAACTCCTTCACGATGAAGGCGCGGCGCACCTGACCGAACTGGAAGTTGAGGAAGTTGATGGGCTCGTTGTTGCGGAAGTCGCGGAAGTTGCCGCCGCCCAGGCTCGCCATCTTCTCCAGCCGGTCCGCGTTCTGGTTGATGATGAGCAGCGGGCAGCCGCCGTCGCCAAAGCCGCCGTCCTCCGCCACCAGGTCGCACACCGACGGCACCGGCTGCGTGGGGTTGAACACGTGCACGGTGTTGAAGCGCACGTCCTCCACCAGGTCGCGCAGCTGCCGGATGCGCACCACCGCGTCACCGCGGATGAGCTCGTCGTCCTGGTTGTTCGTGGGCTTGCCGTCCGACAGGAAGATGACCGAGTAGCGCGCCTGCGCCAGCGCCTCGCTGCCGTCGGGCTGCAACCGCGCCCGCGCGATGTCCGTGTTGATGAGCGAGTAGATGTCCGACAGCGGCTTGACGAAGTCCGTCGAGTCCCGGTTCGGAGAGGTGTCGGTGTTGCGGAAGGTGAGCAGTTGTTCGGTGAGCTTCGCCTTCGCCGTCGCGTCCAGCAGCGACAACTGCACGAAGCCGTCCTCCAGCGGAGGGCCCGGGTCCTGCGTGAGGAACGCCGTGGTGCTGCCGGCGAACAGCATCACCGCGATGGACACCTCGTCGTCCTGCGGAAGGCTCTCAATCAGCTCCACCAGCGCGGTGGCGCGGCTGCCGTCCGGGTCGCTCACGCGCATGGACTGGCTGGCGTCCATGGCGACGATGATCTTGATGGGCCGGCGCACCTCATTGGCGCCCAGCGTGCAGAAGCGCCCGTCCAGCGCCACCGCCCGGTCCGCCGGCACGTCCGTGTCCCGGCGCGGGTCGTAGAGGTACGAATCAGTGCAGGCCACCACCACGGCGAGGCCCACCAGGGCCAGCGCCCACCCACGTCCGGTGCGGCTCACGGAGACGCGCCCCCCTGCGACGGCGACACGCCAACGCAATTGCCCTGGGCCCTCCAGGGATCCACCAGCTGGTCCGGACGGATGAAGTTCCGGTCCTCCATCGCCAGGTCCGGCCCCAGCGGCACGCGCACGCTGGGCGGCGCGTACTGCGCCCAGGCACACGCGGTGCGCCAGACGCCGTAGTCGGTCGCGACGCCGCTCTCCGGCGCCTCCGCGAACCACACCTTGAACAGGTTGTAGCCCTGCTTCACGCCCGAGCGGTCCGGCGGCGTCACCATCTGGAGGTTGGACACGGTGAAGTCGTAGCAGACGCCGTCCGTGTCGTTGCCGTCCTCGACCTTCTTCACCTCGTACTGGATGCCGTACTTGTCGTGGAAGGGCCGGTCGCGCCGGGTGGGGTCGCTGCCGGCCTTCAGCTCCACGTCGTCCGGCACGCCGTCACCGTCGGTGTCCAGGCCCGCCACGCTGGACTGCAGCGGGTTGAGGCCGTACTTCGCCTCCAGCCCGTCCGGCGCGCCGTCGCCGTCGCTGTCCACGATGCCCTGGCGCGTCTTGAGGTAGTCCTCGGCGAACTGCGACAGCCCGTCACCGTCCGTGTCGCGGCACACGCAGCCGGGCGTCAGCGGGGACTTGGGGTCGCAGCCGCGCGCGTCCAGGTCGTTGCCCGGACGGAAGCCCTGGTCCTGGCGCCGGTACTCGAAGCCGTCACTGAGACAGTCGCCGTCGCTGTCCAGGGTGAAGGGGTTCGTCTTCAACTGGAAGCTGTTGTCCAGTTCGTCCGGCACGCCGTCGCCGTCGCTGTCCAGCACGCGGCCGTCGTCCCCGGGCGCGGAGCTGAGCGGCTCCACCACCAGCGTCTTCATCACGTTGGGCGAGGCGAAGGATGAGTAGTCCAGCGCACCCAGGCCCAGCTCGGAGATCTCCGCCGTGTCGCTGAACTCCTGGTAGACGCCGTTGCCCATCTCCGCGAAGCGCTTGAGCAGGTACGAGGCGATCTTCTTCGCCGCCGCCGGGTACTGCGCCTCCGGGACGCCCGGGTAGGTACCGTAGATGTCCTGGCAGATGGGGCCGCAGGCGCGCACCGCCTCCTCGTTGAAGAGCAGCACCGTGTGCATGCGCACGTCGCCCACGTTGTACTGCGTCTTCAATTCCATCAGCCGGCGCACGTAGCTGAAGAGCTGGTAGTTCTGGTTGCGGTCGGTGCCCACCTCGAAGCCGGTGATGGCGTCGGTGGTGCTGGTGGCGTTGCAGAAGCTGGAGATGGAGTCGCGCCAGGTGAGGTCCGGGCTGTCCGGCCCCGCGTAGACGGACAGGTCGTCGTTGCCGGAGCAGCGCGGGTACGGCGTGCCGTCGGTGAGGAACACGACGACGTAGCGCGTGCGCGGCAGGAGCTCCGGCGTCGCCTGGGACACCGCGGCGATGTCGCTGGCGATGATGCTGTACGCGTAGCTGAGCGCACCCTGGTAGTCGGTGCCCTTGCCCAGCTGCGACTGGAGGCCTTCGATGTAGCCGTTGATGTCCCCGGGAGGCGCGAAGCGGTCACCCGTGGCCGCGGGCGGCCAGGTGTTCTTCACGTTCGTCTCGAACGGGGCAATGGCGATGCTGATGTTGCCCTCGCGGCGGTCGTTGATGCGCTTGAAGCCCGCCACCAGGTTCTTCAGGGCGCGCACGCGCGCCGGTTCGGTGACGCCGGGCGGGATGATGCCCCGCACCTCGGCGCGCTCGCAGAAGCCACTGCCCTCCTGCGAGCCCGGAGGATCCGACACGCACATGCTGCCGGACTCGTCGACGACGAGCACCACCTTCACCGGGAAGCCGGTGGGGTTGGCCGGGCGCGTACACACCCGGCCGGTGAGCGTCAGCTTGTCATCCAGCTGCGACTGCTCCTGGGCACGAGGCTCCAGGAGCGAGTCGGAACAGGACAGCACACCCACCAAGGCCAGGAGGCCGGTCGCAAGAAACGGAACCACGAGCTGACGGCGCATGCGATGCGGACCTCCGGGCATGGGGGGGTGGACCTTACGCCTTCCGACGGCGGCGCAGCAGCAGGCCGAGCACGCCCGCTCCCAGGGCGGCGACGCTGCCACCCGCGGGCAGCGACGTGCAGCCGCTGCCAGCCTCGTCCGTGCCCACCTTCACGAACAGGCTGGACACGGAGGCGCGCTGGTCGGGGAACACGCGGTCGGCGAAGGCCAGGCGCGTGGACACCTGCAGTTCGTACTCACCTTCCTTGTCCGGATTGAAGTTGGGCACGCTGCCGTCCACGTACTGGTACTCCCAGTGGCGGCTGTAGGTGACGGCGCCCTTGGGGTTCTCCACCACGGCGGTGGAGCCGGAGGGACGCTTCACCACCGTCCAGGTGTACTCGATGGCCGCGCCGTTGCGGTTGGCGAACAGCGGCGGGCGCACGGCGGTGCCCGTCTTCTCCACGCTCAGCACGCCACCGGTGCCCACGCTGAAGGGCGCCTTCGGGTCGAGGCAGTCGTTGGGCTGGTCCCGGTTGAGCACCACGCAGTAGCGCGTGTCGCACGCGTCACCGATGCCGTCGCCGTCGTCGTCCGCCTGGTCGCGGTTGGCGAACGCGGAGCAGTTGTCCTGCGCGTTGAGCACCGAGTCGTTGTCGATGTCCGCGTCGCAGTCATCGCCGATGCCGTCCGCGTCCGTGTCCTTCTGGGTGCCATTGGACAGGCCGGGGCAGTTGTCCAGGTTGTCGGAGATGTTGTCGCCGTCCGCGTCCACGCGGCACTGGCTCACGTCCGCGGGCATCTCCGTCTGGATGCGGTTCTCGACGAGCGGGCAGTTGTCCTGGCCGTCCTTGTGCCCGTCGTTGTCGTCGTCGTCGTCACAGACGTCGCCCAGGCCGTCGCCGTCGTTGTCCGCCTGGTTGGCGTTGGGGATGGAGGGGCAGTTGTCCGCGCCGTCCGCCTTGCCGTCGTTGTCGTCGTCGGGGTCGCACGCGTCGCCAATCCCGTCGCCGTCCGTGTCCAGCTGCGTGGCGTTGGAGACCGCCGGGCAGTTGTCGCAGGAGTCTCCGGCCTGATCCGTGTCGCCATCCAACTGGTCGCGGTTGGACGTGAACGGGCAGTTGTCCTTGTCGTCCGCCTTGCCGTCGCCGTCCGCGTCATCCGTGTACGACAGCGTCTTGCCGTCGTCCGTGTACGCGACCCAGACGGAACACCCACAGCCACAGCCACAGCCGCCACCCTCCTCCTTGGGGCGACCGCACTCATCTCCGAGGCACTCCGGGTTGTCCGGGTTTTGATCCTGGGCCTGCACGGTGCTGGGGGACAGCACCAGGAAGGCGCCGAGCGCCAGCATGGGGGCAAAGCGAGCGATAGTCATGGTGACTCCTTTCACAACCCCTTCCCTAGCAAGAGGCGATCCGTCTGCCTGGCTGCTATTGAATCCAAGAACTTCAAGGGGTTGCGGACTCATGGACGGTTGCTACAGGCTGGGTGTGGGGGGCACACCCCATTGAGACTGTGGGGGACACCCCACGCCCGGGCAGGGCTCAGGTCCCGACGATGAAGTCGTCGGAGGTGAGGGGAACGATGCCGGCGGGGGTGCGGCCGGTGTCGGCGTCGTACTGGATTTCCTGGATGAACAGGGACCCCACGCCGGCGCCGCGCGGATCATTGTCCCGGCCCACCTGGAGGTAGAGGTAGACCTCGTTGGTGCCCGCGGAGATGAACCTGGCTCTTATACACATCTGACGCTGCCGACG
>NZ_RAWI01000518.1 GCF_003612125.1 Corallococcus praedator | reverse complement strand
ACGCGCGGCAGCGCCAGGCTCAACCCCGGCACCAGCCGCGCCACCTCCGCCTCGTCCAGCCGCGAACTCACGGCGCGTGGGCCTCACGCTCGCGCCGGACAAGCACCCGGTCCGCCGCGAACGCGCACAGGAGCGCCACCAGGGCCACGCACAACAGCAGCTCCGGCGGCATCCGGAGACCGGACGGATCATTCCAGTCATAGCGACCGAAGTTCAGCGTCCCCACCACGGGGTTGAGCAGGTTGATCAACTCATCCCCCGCCTCCAGCCCCAGGAACACCGCCAGCAGCGGAGGAACCCCGGCCCCCAGCGCTCCCGCCGCGACGAAGAGCAACCGCACCGACACGGGCGACGCGAACCGGCTCGACTTCGGCATCCGTCCCAGCAGCAGCGCCACCGACAGGTAGATGACGCCGTAGAGCGCCAGCGCCACCAGCGCCATCCCCATGCGCATTCCCTCGGTCGAAGGGTCCGAAGCCCACAGCAGCCCCGCGCACCCGGCCGCCCAGCCCAGCAGCAGCAACACCGACAGCCGGAAGCCGCGCAGGGCGCCGGTCCTGAAGAGCGACCAGGGCCGCGTGCCCGCGCGCAGCGGCCGGGACTGGCCATCCACGTCCGACACCGTGAAGAGGCCGGTGAGGATGAGGTGCAGCCCGCCCAGGATGCCCGCGACGCTCGGGACGTCGTGGTCCCGGTCCAGCAACCACCACACCGCCGCCACGCCCAGGAACGTCAGCACGGTCTGGACCACCAGCACCCGCCGGGGATGCCGCGTGTAGTTCTCCGTCACGAGCGACAGCCGCGCCACCGCCGCCTCGAACAGCAGCCACCCGTCCGACAGCAGCAGCCACAGCCCCGCGCCCAGCGCCAGGAAGAACTCCTTGTCGAAGGAGAACCCGCGCCCCCGGCCCTCCGTCATCACGAAGATGAAGGTGAGCGCCTGGAAGAACGTCACCACCAGCGCGGCCACCAGCGCGAAGCGCACGAAGGCCCGCCCCAGCCGCCCGTCCGCCAGCGTCGCCGCGCACACCGACGCGAACGTGAGGAACATCAGCCACGCCCCGCCCAGCATCAACACCATCAGGATGGTGGGCAGGTCGATGCCGTTGAGGAAGTAGCTGAACAGCAGGAACGGCCCCACCGCCGACGCGTACAGCGCCGCCTGCACCAGGAAGGACGTCACCTTGCCGCCCAGGATGCGCCGGGGCCCCAGCCCCGTGAGCAGCAGCAGCGACCACGTCTCGTCCTCGCGCTCGCGCGCCAGCGAACGGTACGCGTTGAAGGGGATGACCCCGAAGTGCACCAGCCCCAGGCACACGAAGAAGGAGAAGAAGTACGTGCGCCCCTCGCGCGAATACGACGTCCCCCGCGTGTTCACGTACGCGATGAGCGACAGCACCAGGCACGACAACAGGAGCAGCCCGAAGCACACCCAGAAGACGCGCGTGCGCAGCCCCTGCCGCACCTCCTTCACCACCAGCGGGTTGAGCCGGTCGCCCCACTTCTCCCACCGGTCGGACACCCCGGCCGGGGAGACGGGGACCGCCTCGGACGCACCCGACGCCGGACTTGCTTGCGTGCTCACGCCACCCTCCCCTTCGTCACCGTCATGAAGGCATCTTCCAGGTTGCGCTCGCGCGGGCTGAAGGCACACACCGGCAACCCCTGCGCCACCAGCGCCGCCAGCAGCGCCGCCGCGGCGGCCTCCGCCTGCATCGGGCCCGAGCCCGGCTCCAGTTCCAATCGCACCCGCAGCGCGCTCGCCTCGCGCGTCACGTCCTTCACGCGCGGCTGCTCCAACATCAGTCGCTCCGCGCGAGCCCCCACCGCCTCGCCCTCGGTCCCCGCCGCCAGGCGCACCACCAGCTCCACCACCTGGGAAGCGTCCGCGCCCGAGCGCAGCAGGTCCTCCACGCGCCCCTGCGCCAGCAGGCGCCCCTGTTCGATGATGACGCAGGAGTCGCAGATCTCCGCCAGCTCCGTGAGGATGTGGCTGGAGATGATGACCGCCTTGCCTTGATCCGCCAGCGCGCGCAGCAGCTCCCGCAGCTCGATGCGCGCCCGGGGATCCAGGCCGTCCGCGGGCTCGTCCAGCAACAGCAGCCGGGGGTCATGCAGCAGCGTGCGCCCCAGGGCCACGCGCTGACGCATGCCCTTGGACAGCTCCGTGGTGAGCTTCTCCGCCAGGGGAATCAACCCCGTGAACTCCATCACCGAGTCCACCCGCTGCCGCCGCTGCGCGCCCTTCAGCCCGTACGCGCGCGCGAAGAAGTCCAGGAACTCCCTCACGGTGACGTCGTCGTAGGTGCCGTAGCGGTCCGGCATGTAGCCCAGCAGCGGCCTGGCCTGATCCGGCGCGTCCACCAGGGACTTGCCGTCCAGCAGCACCTCTCCAGCCGTGGGCACGTCCAGCGTGGCCAGGATGCGCAGCGTGGTGCTCTTGCCCGCGCCGTTGGGACCGATGAAGCCCAGGATGCCGCCGGCCTCCAGCGAGAAGGTCACGTCATCCACCGCGCGCAGCGCTCCATAGTCGCGCCGCAGGCCCTTCACTTCCAACAGGCTCATGGCCGCACCTCCTCGAACCCACCGCGCATCAGGTGCACCCCCGCCTCCAGATCCACGTCCACCGCCGCCGTGGGCGCGAAGCCCCGGCCGCCCAGGCGGACCAGGAAGTCGCCATCAGGCAGGTCGCCATCGAGCGCCGACGCCGCCGCCGGGAAGCGCAGGCCCGGCTGGTACGTCAGGCTCAACGGATGATTCTGTTCGAGGTCGAGCAGCGCCACGTTCTTCTCGCTGGTGATGAGCTCGGCCTTCGCCTCGGCGCCATCCGCCACCGCGGGCAGGTCCCAGAGCTGTCCCTGGAAGCGCACGCGGCCCGCCTCCACCGCCGCCCCCAACGCGTTCTGCACGACGATCCCGTCCTCCGCTTTGCGCACGGTGAGCCGCGCCCGCGACGGGAGCACGGCCACCTCGCCCCACTCGCGGTAGGTGCGCGAGGGCAGGAAGCTGTCGCGCAGGACCATCCCCCGCGTCCAGTCCAGGCCGCTCGGCGGATCCTCCGGCTCCATGGGGGACAACAGCACGCTGGAGGCGGGCATGCTCACGCCCCCTTCGGTCAGGTTGGCGTACCAGGCGGTGAGGCCCACCGTCACCGCGCGCGAGCGTTCGCGGTCCAGCAACGTGAGGCTGTAGCGCGCGGCGTGCACGCGGAAGCCGTCCACCAGCACCGACCAGGCCACCAGTCCCAGACACGTGATGGCCGCCAGCGTGGGCACGGCGATGAGCACCGCCAGCGGCCCCTTGCGCCGGGCGAGCATCAATCCACCCGGGCCCGCCGCGAGCGTGAAGAGGAAGATGAGCAGCATGAAGCGGCCCACGGGCGCGCGCGCGCTTTCCAATAGTGGCGCCCTCCCGTCGCGCAAGAGGCTGCTGCGGTCCCACCGCGGTGGCGGCCCCGCGGGCACCACCACGCCGGACGCCCCGGCCGCATCCTCCGCGAGCCGCTGCCCGCACAACCCGGGCGTGTCACGGCAGCCGAGGAACTGGCGCACCTGACCAAAGCCATACGAAGCCAGCTCCGCGTCGGTGTCCTGGAGCAGCGGGAAGTGCAGGCGCGGATTGGCCGGCGGCTGGGCCAGCACCAGGCGGCCGCCGACCAGCGCGAAGGACTCCAGCACGGCCCAGACGTCGTCGGGCACCTCTCCCGGCGGCGCCGTCACGAGCACTGCGTCGTAGCCCACGTACGCGGCCAGTTCGCGAGGGGCCACGCGCGCATCAAGGAAGCGCGTAGCGACGAGCGGCTCCCGGTTCTCCTCCGCGCGGTCCAGTTGGGTCGTGCTCACGAAGGACTTCAAGTCGCCCAGGACCATCACGCGCGCTCCCCGGTAGCCGTCCAGGTAGAAGCCCTCGGTGGCGGTGGGCATCCCGGGCGAGTCCATGTGGAGCTGACCGGATTGGATGTCCGCGGGCAGCATCAGGTAGGTGACGACGCGCTCGCGCGGCCCCAACTGGAGCGAGCGCTCCGTGACGCGCCCCTGGCTGTGGATGGACAGGCGCACCGGGCGCGGCTGGCCGCTGCTGTTGTGCACCGTCACCTGGATGGGGGTGTAGCCCCGCTGCGGCACCAGCGTGACGGAGCGCAGGGTGGCCTTGAGGTCGCCCTCCTCGGGAAAGGTCTCCGGCGTCTCCACCACCTCGCGGTAGCCGGAGGCCTTGTCCGCCGCCTCCGCGGCCTCCGCCATGGCGGTCACCGCCGTCGCAGGCGTATCGGTGGCGCCCGCGAGCGTCGTCCAGAGCAGGCCCACCGCGAGCAGCACGCGCCTAGCCACGGGGCACCTCGGGGACGGCTTTGAGCAGCTCGCGCACCACGTCCGGCGCGGTCACCTTCTCCAGGGAGGCCTCGTAGGCCAGCACCAGCCGGTGGTTGAGGACGGAGGAGGCGGCGGCCACCACGTCATCGAAGCCCACGTTGGGTCGGCCGTTCAGGAGCGCGAGCGCGCGGCCCGCGGCGGCCAGGGCCAGGGCCGCGCGGGGGCTCGCGCCGAAGCGCACGAAGCGGCGCACGGCGTCGGGGGCGGAGGCCTGACGCGGGTCGGAGGCCTCCACCAGCCGGCCGATGAAGTCCGCCACCGGGCCGGGCAGGTGCACGCGGTCCACGGCGGCGAACAGGCGCGACAGGCCCTCCGCGTCCAGCACGGGCTCCTGCGCGGGAGGCGCGCCGCGCACGCGCGTGGTGAGCAGGGTGCGCAGCGTCTTCGCGCCCACGGGCGGCACCAGGATGCGGAAGAGGAAGCGGTCCAATTGCGCTTCGGGCAGCGGGTAGGTGCCCTCCAGCTCGATGGGGTTCTGCGTGGCGAGCACGAAGAACGGGTCGGGCAGGGGCCGCGTCTGGCCCAGCACCGTCACCGAGCGCTCCTGCATGGCCTCCAGCAGCGCGGACTGCGTCTTCGGGCTGGAGCGGTTGATTTCATCCGCGAGCACGAGGCTCGCGAAGAGGGGCCCTTCGCGGAAGACGAAGTCGCGGCGCGCCTCGCCCTCCAGCACGTAGGTGCCGGTGATGTCGCCGGGCAAGAGGTCGGGGGTGAACTGGATGCGGCGGAAGGGCAGCGCGAGCAGCCGCGCCAGGGCCTTGCACAGCTCCGTCTTGCCCAGACCGGGCAGGCCCTCCAGGAGCACGTGGCCCCGGGCGAGCACGGCCACCACGACCTGCTCGACGACCCCTTCCTGGTCGAGCATCACCTGGTTGAGCCCGGCCTTGAGCCGGGAGGCTACATCCGCCGCGCCTTGTGCCTCGGCGGGACTCAGAAGCTCCGCTGCCACGTCGATTCCCCCTGCTGGACTACCGACCACCGAAGTACCGCTTCACCAGGTCGCGGTTGCGAGGCAGCAGCGGACCGGAACCCGGTCCCGCCGTCGCATCGCCCTTCGCGCCCGTGCCCTTCGCCCCCGCCGCGCCCGCCTGCCCCGTACGGGCCTGCGGATCCGCGGCGCGAAGCCCCCACAACTCTTCCGC
>NZ_RAWI01000517.1 GCF_003612125.1 Corallococcus praedator | reverse complement strand
CTCTACCCCCACGCCACGGTGCGCGAGCGCTGCGTGGTGGGCCACATCCGCGTGGGAGACCTGGCCAAGGTGGGCGCGCAGTCGGGCGTCGCCCATGACGTCGCGGACGGGCAGATCGTCAGCGGCAGTCCCGCCATCCCCCACCGCGACTGGCTGCGCGCCAGTGCCGCGTCCGGGCAGATGGCGGACCTGCTCAAGGAAGTGCGCGCCCTGCGCCGCAGGGTGGAGATGCTCGAGAAGGAGAAGGGCGGATGATGGACATCAGCGAGATCCAGAGCCTGCTGCCGCACCGCTACCCGTTCCTCCTGGTGGACCGGGTGGTGGAGATCGTGCCGGGCCAGAAGCTCACGGCGTACAAGAACGTCACCATCAACGAGCCCTTCTTCAACGGCCACTTCCCGGGCCACCCCGTCATGCCGGGCGTGCTGATTCTCGAAGCGCTCGCCCAGGCGACGGCCATCCTTGCGTACAAGACGGAGAGCATGGATCCGTCGCGGCTGGTGACGTACCTGATGGGCGTGGACAACGCGCGCTTCCGCAAGCCGGTGGTTCCCGGCGACCGGCTCCAGTTGGACATCGAGGTCATCCGTCACAAGGGCGCCATCTGGAAGACCAAGGGCCTGGCGACGGTGGATGGTGTGAAGGTGGCGGAAGGGGAGTTCCTCGCCACGGTGGTGGACAAGAACAAGGCCGCCAAGGGCGACGAGGGCGCGGCGTCATAGGCGCGACGCGCTGCTGAGGAGAGAAGGACATGGCGCAGGTTCATCCCACCGCGGTCGTCCATCCGGGGGCCCGCCTCCACGACACCGTCGTCGTGGGGCCGTTCTCGGTCATCGGTGAGCACGTCGTCATCGGCGCGGGCTCGCGCATCGGGCCGCACGTCGTCATCGAGGGTCGCACGACGCTCGGTGAGCGCAACCACCTCTTCCAGTTCTGCTCGGTGGGCGCCGCGCCCCAGGACTTGAAGTACGCGGGCGAGGACACCGAGCTCATCATCGGCGACGACAACCAGATCCGTGAGTTCGTCACGGTGAACCTGGGCACGGTGTCGGGCGGCGGGGCCACGCGCCTGGGCCACCGCAACCTGCTGCTGGCCAACAGCCACATCGCGCACGACTGCGAAGTGGGCAACGAGATCCTCCTCGCCAACGGCGCCGCGCTCGCGGGCCACGTGGTGGTGGAGGACTCGGTGAAGATCTCCGGCCTCGTGGCGGTGCACCAGTTCACCCGGCTGGGTCGCTACGCGTTCATCTCCGGCGGCTCCATGGTCACCATGGACGTGCCCCCGTACTGCACGGTGCAGGGGGACCGGGCCACGCTCGTGGGCCTCAACACCGTGGGCCTGGAGCGCGGCGGCTTCACCGAGGAGCAGATTGGCCGCGTGAAGGAGGCCTACCGCATCCTCTTCCGCTCCAAGCTGGGGCTCCAGGACGCGCTCGCGCAGCTGCGCGGTGAGCTGTCCAGCCATCCGGAAGTCGAGCACCTGGTGAAGTTCGTGGAACAGAGCAAGCGCGGCGTGACGCGCTAGGCGCACGCTTCACGGGACGCAAAGGGGAACGGGTGGAGCGCATCGGGCTCATCGCGGGCAACGGCCAGCTTCCCTTCCTCTTCGCGCGCGCGGCCCGTGCGCGCGGCCTGGACGTCGTGGTGGCCGCGCACCGGGGGGAGACGGACCCGGCGCTCGAAGCGGAGGTGGGCCACTTCTCCTGGGTGCGTGTCGGTCAGGTGGACCGCATCCAGAAGGTGTTCCGCCAGGCGGGTGTCACCCAGGCGGCCATGGCGGGCGGCATCGGCCGCGTGAAGGCCCTCTCCGAAGCCCGGCCGGACCTGGGCGCGGTGCGGATCATCTCGCGCCTGCGCAGCTTCCGGGACGACGCGCTCCTGCGCGCGGTGGCCGCGGACTTCGAGGCGCGCGGCATCACCATCATCGCGCCCACGGACTTCCTGGGAGAGGTGCTGTGCCCGGAGGGCCTGCTGGCCGGTCCCGCGCTCAAGCCCGCGCAGGAGAAGGACGTCGCCCTGGGCCGCGAGGTGGCGGTGCTGCTGGGGCAGGCGGACGTGGGGCAGACGGTGGTGGTGCGCGACGGCCACGTGCTCGCGCTGGAGGCCGTGGAGGGCACCGACGAGACCATCCGCCGGGGCGCGAAGCTGGGCGGCCCGGGCGCGGTGGTGGTGAAGCGCTGCAAGCCGGAGCAGGACCTGCGCTTCGACCTGCCCGCCGTGGGGCCGCGCACCCTGGAGGTCATGGACGAAGTCGGGGCCCGGGTGCTGGCGCTGGAGGTAGGGCGCACGGTGCTGTTGGACGCACCCGCGCTCTTCGCGGGCGCCACCGCGCGGGGCATCTCCCTGGTGGGCGTGAGGTAGGTCCGCCGTCCCCGGGCAGGACGCCCGCGCATCGGGCTGGTCCGGGCCGGGGCGTTGGGCCTAGCGTTCGGGAATCCGTCCCCCCGGGCTGGAGTTGCCTTCCCACCTCCCCCCGCGACGCCGAGGCTGACGCCGCCCATGTCCGTTCGACTCCTACCTTCCGTGGTCCTGTTGTCGGCGCTGGTGGGCCTGCCGGTGCCCGCGTTCGCGGAGGCCATCCGGGTGTCCCTGGAGGGCCGGGCGGCGCTGGGTGAAGGCGTCCCCACGCTGCTCGTCCACATCGAGGAGCCCATCACCGGCTTCGAGGTGAAGCTCAAGCGCAGTGACGGCAAGACGGTGGAGCTCAAGGGGGGCGGCAAGCCGGGCGTCACCCGGCGGCTCGCGCTGGAGCAGCCGGAGGGGAAGTTCCACTACGAGGGCGAGCTCACGGTGCAGTTTCCGCCAGGGGCCGAGCCCGGCACCATGCCGCTGTCCTTCGACACGGAGCTGTACGGCCCGCTGAAGCTGGAGATTCGCCGCGAGGACGTGGACGTGGCCGCGCGCAAGGTGCGCTTCACGCTGTCCCGGCCCGCGGCGAAGACGGAAGTCACCGTGTTGATGGACACCGGCAAGAACGCCTTCGCGGGCGACGTGGACTTCAAGGGCGCGCCCGCGGGCACGCCGCTGGAGGTGAAGTGGCTGCCGGCGGAGGGCAAGGTGATGCGCATCAGCCTGCGCGCCTTCGACACCTCCAACTACTACACGGGCGTGGACCTCTTCCCCTGGCAGGTGGATGTGCCACACGAGGAAGTGGGCTTTGCCTCGGGCCGCTCGGACATCCCCCCGGCGGAGAAGGGCAAGCTGGAGTCGTCCTACAAATCCGTCTCCGAGGCGTTGAATAAGTACGGCCGCTGGGCGTCGCTGCGCCTGTACGTGCTCGGGCACACCGACACGGTGGGCGCGGCGGAGGACAACCGGGAGCTGTCGCTCAAGCGGGCGAAGAGCATCGCCGCCTGGTTCCGGCAGCGCGGCCTGAAGGTGCCGGTGTTCTACGAAGGCTTCGGAGAGCAGGCCCCGGCGGTGTCCACGCCGGACGAGACGGCGGAGGCGGGCAACCGTCGCGCCGAGTACATCATCGCGGTGGAGGATCCAGCGTTGGCGAACGCTCCCTTCACCCCTCGCTGGCGCAAGCCATGAGGTGTCACATGGTGGGATTTCCTGGCGGCATCCGGTGCCTGCTCACGGTGGCGGGACTGGGGCTCGTGGGCGCGGCGGGCTGTGTGAAGACCGTTCCGCATGCGCAGCGCGTGGAGGCGGAGGGCGACAAGTGCACGCTCCTCCAGGCGCTGATGCGGCAGCCCGCGCCCGCCCAGGCCGTCCAGCAGTTCGTCGCGGAGGGCAAGGAGGCGAAGGCTCCCGTCGTCGTCTACGTGCGCCATCCGGAGGAGGCCACGCTGGAGCGCTTCTTCACCGGGGACGCGCAGTGCGCGGACGACTCGTTCAAGGTGGTGCAGGAGAACGTCGTGGACGCGGTGGTGGTGTACCTGCAGGAGGTGCAGGGCGGCTACGCGTACGACGCCCAGCGCTCCAGCCCGGAGCACCTCACCATGGACGGCCGCCCCCAGGGCACCGTGCGCAAGGACGGCACGGTGTGGGTGGTGGGCGCGGACGTCATTTGAGCAGGTCCTTCGCCCCGTCCGCGATGAACTGCACGGCGATGGCGGCGAGGATGAGCCCGGACACGCGCTCCAGGATGGCGACGCCGGACTGACGCAGCACCCGCTGCACCAGGCTGGACGCACGCAGGATGAAGTAGCTCGCCCCGAAGGTGAGCACCACGGCGGCCACCACCGGCAGGGCGGACACGAAGGACGTCCCGCTGCGCGCCATCAGCACCATGGCGGTGGCGATGGCGCCCGGGCCCGCCAGCAGGGGGATCGCCAGCGGGACGATGGCCACGTCCTCCTTCACCGCGCCCTCCTCCTCCTCGGTGGGGCTGGTGCGCGTGGAGGACGGCCGGGCGCGCAGCATGTCCAGCGAGGTGATGAGCAGCAGGATGCCGCCCGCGACGCGGAAGGCGCCCAGCGACACCGCGAACACCTGGAAGATGACGCGGCCGAAGAGGGCGAAGAACAGCATCAGGCCGCACGCCACCAGACAGGCGCGCAGCGCGGTGCTGCGGATCTGCTGCTTGGTGTCTCCGGCCGTCATCGCCAGGAACAGCGGCACGACGCCAATCGGGTCCACCACGAAGAAGATGGCGGACAGCGACACGAGGAACGTGGACACCATGCTGGACGTCGTCATGGCGTCAGACGGTGAAGCGCAGCTTCCACACCATGCCCAGCGCTTCCACGAAGATCTTCTTGTTCATCTTCGAGTGCCCCACGCGCCGGTCCTCGAACACGATGGGCACCTCGCGCACGGTGAAGCCCTTGCGCAGGGTGCGGTAGGTCAACTCAATCTGGAACGCGTACCCGGTGCTGCGCACCTCATCCAGGTTGAGCGTCTCCAGCACCCGGCGGTGGAAGCACTTGAAGCCGCCGGTGAGGTCGCGCACGTCCACGCCCAGGATGCTGCGCGCGTACAGCGAACCGCCCCGGCTGATGATCTTCCGGCCCACGCCCCAGTTCACGGTGCCCCCGCCCGGCACGTAGCGCGAGCCCAGCACCAGGTCCGCGCCGCCCTCGGCGGTGTTCAGGAAGAGGGGCAGGTAGGAGGGGTCGTGGCTGAAGTCCGCGTCCATCTCCAGGATGTACGTGTAGCCCTCGGCGAGCGCCCACCGGAAGGCGGCCAGGTACGCACGGCCCAGGCCCTCCTTCTTCTCGCGGTGGAGCACGCGCACGCGCGGGTCCTTCGCGGCCAGTTCGTCGGCGAGCTGCCCCGTCCCGTCGGGCGAGTTGTCGTCGACGACGAGGATGTCCACGCGGGGATCGGCCGCCAGCACCGCTTGGGTGATGGGCCCGATGTTCTCCCGCTCGTTGTAGGTGGGGATGCAGACCAGCGCACGGTTCTTCATGGCCCGGCGGACATACCCCAAACCCGGCGCCGGAACAGCAGAAGCGGCGCGGGCGTCGTCGGTTACCCGTTCCCGGTGACAGGGCGCGGGGGCAGCAGCTCCAGGACGGTCTGGGCCGCCCGGTGGGCCGCCCCCACCTCCCCCAGGCGCC
>NZ_RAWI01000516.1 GCF_003612125.1 Corallococcus praedator | reverse complement strand
CCCCACCTGCCTCCCCCTGGTGGGTCGAGCGCGCCGAGCTTCTCCTCGCCCCATCGGATCCGCGCGCGACGGAAGGAATCCACCGCCTGCGCTTCGCTTCCAGCCGGCCGTGCCCCCGGTGGGGTGGGTGCTGTCACGAAGGGTCAGGCGTGCCCGGCAACGAGCGCTTTTCTTCCCGGGGCGGCCGGCCCAGGATGGCGGAAGAGATGTCCCGAGCCGACCGCCCGCCCCGCTGCCCGCGCTGCAACCTCGCGATCCACCTGTGCCTGTGCGCTGAGATTCCCCAGGTGGAGACCCGCACCCGGTTCCTCCTGCTCCAGCACGTGCTGGAGACCGCGAAGCGGAGCAACACTGGCCGCGTGGCCGCGCTGGCCCTCGCGAACGCGAAGCTGCTCATCGTCGGTGGAATGACCGAGGCGCTCGACACCTCCCTGCTCAGCGAGCCGGGCACCTGGCTGCTCTTCCCCGACGGCCCCGTCGCACCACCGGACGCCCCCGCGCCAAAGCAGCTGGTGGTGCTGGACGGCAACTGGTCGCAGGCACGGCGGATGACCCAGCGGCTTCCCGCGCTGCGGGCGCTCCCTCGGCTGGTGCTGCCACCGCCCGAGCCCGGAATGCTCCGCCTCCGCGAACCCTCGCATCCGGCCGGCATGTCCACCCTGGACGCCATCGCCCGCGCGGTGGCGCTGCTTGAAGGCGCGGACGTGGCGGCACCGCTGGAGCGGCTGGCCGCGCTTCGGGTGCAACGCATCGCCGACTGCGGGACGCTGAACTAGCCGCCGGGCCCGCGGCAATACCTCTCAAGAGGAACGGGCGCGGAAATTAACGGCACGTCTGTAATCCTTGGCGGCCGTCTTGCATTGCGGGCGGTGTTTGTGCAAGGAATTGCGCATGAAAATCAAGGCAACGGCTGCGTCCCTCTTCCTCCTGGTTGTGCTTGCATCGAATTCCGCCTGGGCCCAGGTGCAGATGAACATCCTGACCGCGCCCGCTGCCATCGCCGACCCGCTCGCCGGGTTCACCGTCAACTACACCATGACGGGAAGCAAGTCTGGCGTCGGAGCCGCGGCGGCCCAGGTGACGTTCTATCTTTCGGCCAGCGCGAACGGGAGCACCGGTGTCTGGCAACTGTTCACGCAGCAGATCCTGCTCAATGGCAGCGGACTGGGGCCGTACTTCCCGCCCGCGGGGACCCAGTCGCGGTACATCTCCCGGTTGTCGATGCAGGCGAATGCGGTTGCCCAACTGGAGGCCATCGCGGCCGCCTGTCAGCCACAGACCTGGTACATCCTGGGGCGGGTGGACAGCACCACCATCCGTTCGACGACGTCTGTCCTGGGCACGACCAAGCCGGCCGACTTCTATTTCACGGGCGGCACGATCACCCCGGCGTCAATCCAGCCTGGAGGCTCCACCGTCATGACGTTCGATCTGTACACGCGCTGCCCGGCGAACACGGCCTCCAGGGTCGGGATCTTCCTGACGGATGCCAACTACCAGTCGCTGGGCTCCATCGGCGCGGTCAACATCGGTGCCGGTGCCGGCACCTCCACGCTGCCGCCTTCGACCATCACGTTCTCCTCCGCCATCGCGCCGGGCACCTATCACCTCGTGCTGGTCGCGGATGTCGACGGTGTGATCGCAGAGAGCAACGAGAACAACAACGCCGGTGACTTCACGCTGGAGGTCACGCCCAGCCCGCTTGCCGCCACCGGCCGTCATGTCGGGGAGCTGGGGACGGGGGTTTCTCTGCCCAACGAGGTCACCTCGGGCAGGCAGGACCTCGCGGTCGGTGCCCCTGGCGAAGCCATCCAGCCGCTCTGAGCGAGCCGATGAACCGCCCACCGGCCCCCGGTGGGCGGTCCTCGCCTGAGGCTTGTCGTGCCGGGGCCCTTCGGCGACGCTCCCGCGTCCCTTCCCCGAGGCTCCATGAACGCACTGCGCCCCACGAGCATCCTCGCCGCGTTGCTGCTGCTGTCCCCTGGCTGCACCACCACGCGCCCACCGGCCCAGGCGGAGTCCCCGGCCGCCCATGCCGCCACGCCCGCGCTGTCTCCCGCCCAGGTGGCGCTGCGCGCCTTCGTGGACGCGCACCTGGAGGAGCACTTCCGCCGCTCGCCGATGTCCGCCACGTCCGCGGGCATCCACGCCCATGACGGGGAGCTGCGCGGCTTCCGGGCCGAGGAGCGGGCGTCGAACCTGGCGTACCTGAAGGAGCAGCTCGCGGCGCTGCCCAAGGCGGTGGACCGTGGCGCGCTGCCACCGGAGGACCGGGCCGACTACGACATCCTGGAGAACCACTTCCGCGCGCGCATCCTGGACCAGGAGGTGGTGCGCTCGTGGGAGCGCAACCCGAACACCTACCTGGGCTTCGCCTCGGGGGCCGTGTTCCAGCTCATCAACCGCGACTTCGCGCCGCTGGAGGAGCGGATGCACTCGGCGGTGAAGCGCATGGCGGTGGTGCCGGAGGTCTTCGCGGCGGCGCCCGCGAACCTCCAGAACCCGCCGAAGCTCTGGACGGAGATCGCGCTGGAGCAGGCGAAGGGCACGCGCGCGCTCTACGCGCAGACGCTGCCGCAGGCCTTCGCGCCGGTGAAGGACGCCGCGCTCCAGGCGGCCTTCCAGAAGGAGCAGGCGCGCTGCCTGGAGGCCATCGACGGGTACATCCGCTTCCTGAAGGACGACCTGCTGCCCCGCTCCAACGGGGCCTTCGCCATCGGAGAGGAGACGTACCGCAAGAAGCTCCAGTACGAGGAGGGCGTCACCGAGAGCATCGACTCGCTGCTGGCCTGGGGGCGCTCGGAGATGAAGCGCACGCAGGCGCAGTTCCGTGAGGTGGCGGGGCGAATCGCGCCGGGCAAGGCGCCCATGGACGTGTACCGCGAGCTGGGCAAGGAGCACCCGGCCCCCGCGGAGCTGGTGTCCACGACGACGGCGACGCTGGAGGACATCCGCCAGTTCCTCATCGACCACCACATCATCACCGTGCCCAGCGAAGTGCGCGCGCGGGTGGCGGAGACGCCGGCGTTCAACCGGGCGCTGTCCTTCGCGAGCATGAGCACCGCGGGCCCGTTCGAGGCGAAGGCGACGGAGGCGTACTACTACGTGACGCCGCCGGACCCGACGTGGAGCGCGGAGCAGACCACGCAGCACATGAGCTTCTACAACCGCTACGCGCTGCCGCTCGTCTCCATCCATGAGGCATACCCGGGGCACTACGTGCAGTTCCTGTGGACCCACCGCATCCAGTCGAAGGTGCGCAGGCTGTTCGGCTCGGGCTCCTTCGCCGAGGGCTGGGGCCTGTACACCGAGCAGATGATGCTGGACGAGGGCTACGGCGGCGCGGGGCCGCAGGCGGACCGGCTGCGGCTGAACCAGCTGGCGCTCTACCTCCAGCGGCTGGCGCGCTACGTGGCGGGCCTGTCACTGCACACGCGGGGGATGACGTACGACCAGGCGGTGCGCCTCTTCGAGGAGGAGGCGTACATGACGCGCATCAACGCGGAGCGCGAGGCGCGCCGTGGCACGTCGGATCCGACGTACCTCGTCTACGCGCTGGGCAAGAAGATGCTGATGGAGCTGCGCGAGGAGGCGAAGGTGAAGTGGGGCAAGGACTTCACCCTCCAGCGCTTCCACGACGCGGTCGTCTCCCACGGCTACCCGCCCGTGCCCATCGTCCGCCAACTGCTGCTGGGGGAGGACGCGGCGCCTTCCGCGTCCCGCTGAGCCGCGTCCTAGAGCTGCTTGCGGATCTCCGCCCGGTACTTCTGGATCTGCTCCCTGAGGAGCTTGTCGGAGTTGGACAGTCGCGCCAGCCGGGCTCGAACGTTCTCCACCGAGCCTGGCGCCGGGATGAGAGCGTCCGTCCTGGGGGCGCGCAGCTCGCGGTAGTCGCTGTCCATGAGGGTGGCCTTGCTGCCGGGTCGGAAATAATAGGAGGGCAGGTCGCCCTGCTTCAGGGCGACCAGGTTGCGCGTGAAGATCGCCGTCTCGGCGGACACGGGACCTTTCTGGCGCTCCTCGTCAGCCACCTCCAGCGCGCTGGCTTCCAGGCGCTCGAAGCTCTGCTCCATGGAGCGCAGGTTGTTCAGCGTGGCTGCCAGGTCCGCGGTGTTGATGAGGTGCCGGACGACGACCTCGCTGATGCGCATGGTCTCGAACCACTTGATGATCTTCACCGCGTCCGTGGCCAGACGGCGCATCATGAACTCGAAGCCGTTCAGGATCTCATCGCGATACTCCTTGGGCTCGATGAGTTCCTTCGTCTTGTCGGAGAAGACGCGGTTCTTTCCCTGCTCGATGTGGCCCGCCTTGCGCTCCAGATAGAACAACGACCTGTCATCCCAGCCCACGACGTAGGGGCCCGAGTGCTGGACCTGGAAGCCCGTCCCCGCGGAGTCGCCGCCCAGCAGGTTCGTGTCCGTCAGGCTCGTCACCTGTCCGAAGGCCATCTCCAGGTCGATGAGGTGCGGCTTGCCCTCGTGCGCGATGAGGTTGCTCAGGTGGAAGTCACGCAGCCCGAAGGTGAGGGCTATCGCCAGCAGCTGGCCGAAGACGCTGTAGAACAGCCGCGCCTGGGCCTTGTCGATGTACTGATCATAGGTGACGAACTCGATGTAGCCATAGGCCCGGAGGGTGCCCACCTTGCGCGGGAGGATCCGGTAGGTGGGCAACTGGAACTGCTCCTGGATCCCCGTGTTGAGCAGCTCCATCAGGCTGTTGGGACGGAAGGGCAGCTGCGAGAACTTCCCGGAGTTCTTCCGCATGTAGTCGCACCTTCCGACCAGGCAGAAGTCGATCATCACGTCCGAGGGCTTGTAGACGAGCCGCTTCGCCTTGCCCTCGCGCGTCTCGAAGGTGAGGAGGATCACCTGCTTGCCTCCCTTGTGCAGGTCGCTCCCGGACAGGTCCAGCTTCGTCAGCCGGACGATGCGGTCCTGCAGCTCCTTCCGGTCATCGACGAAGAGCTCCGCCAGCATCTCGAAGTCGTGCTCCAGGTTGTCGATGAGCTCATGGATGTTGGCGATGAAGTTGGTCGTGACGCGACGAAGGAAGCCGGCCGTCACCGGGTTGCCCGCGAGGAACTGTTCGACGTCCTGCTCGCTGATCGCGCTCTTCGCGTTCTGCCAGAGGGCGTAGAAGTTGCCCCCCTGGAACTGGAAGAAGCTTCGCACGGCCTGGTCGAACCCCGCCTTGCCGTTGACCTGCAACTTCTTCGCCCCCACGGCGGTGTTGATCGCGTTCGCCGCGCCCCCCACGGTGTACTGGCCGAGCAGGTCGCTCAGCCACTGGAGCAGGGCCACGTCATCGAAGGCATTGGCCACCCGGACCGGACTGCTCCCACGCGACACGCGGATGCGGTCATCGATGGCGCGCGCCGCGAGCCGCACGAACGGCAGATACAGCGGCGCCAGCAGGGGGAAGGCGTGCTGGAGGCCCGCCACCTTCGAGGCCAGCGTACTGCTCCCAGAGGAGGGCTGTGAGGTGGAGGGCTTGGAGGTGGAGGGGGAGTCCTTCACCGGAG
>NZ_RAWI01000515.1 GCF_003612125.1 Corallococcus praedator | reverse complement strand
CGCCATGCCGTCCCTCCTTCCGAACACCTCCGCCCGCTCCGCCGGGCTCCTCGCGGCGCTCGTGCTGGTGTTCGCCAGCGCGCTGCCCGCGTCCGCCCTGCCGGGTGGAGGCCGGACGCCCCGCGCCATCGTGGAGGCGGACTCCGACCTTCCCCCGCCCATCAGCGGCGTGGATGTACAGGAGCACCTGGGCGATCCCCTCCCGCTGGAGACCCGCTTCCTGGACTCCTCGGGGGAAGAAGTACGGCTGGGGACCCTGCTGTCGAAGACGCGCCCCACCCTGCTCACGCTGGTGTACTACGAGTGCCCCATGCTCTGTAGCCTCGTCCTCAACGAACAAGTCCGCGTGATGCGCGACCTGGGGCTTGAGCTGGGCCGCGACTACGAGGCTCTCACCGTCAGCATCGACCCGAAGGACACCCCGGGTCAGAGCAGCGAGCGCCGCCGCAAGTACCTGCAGTCCATGGGCAAGCCGGAGACGGCTCCGTGGCATTTCCTCACCGGCACCGACGAGAACATCCGCAAGCTCGCCGACGCCGTGGGCTTCCAGTACACGTATGAGCCGAGCACGAAGCAGTACGCCCACCCCGCGGTGGTCACCGTGCTCACCCCGGAGGGGAGCATTTCGCGCTACCTCTACGGCACGTCGTTCGACCGCCAGAACGCGAAGCTCGCGTTGCTGGAAGCAGCGGGCGGTCGGGTTGGGACGAGCGTCGATCGCATCGTCATGTCGTGTTTCAAGTATGACACCGCCACGCGGCGGTACGGTTTCTACATCTTCGGATTCATCCGGCTGGGCTCCCTCGCCGTCTTCGGAGCCCTGGCCACGATGCTGATCTATTTCTGGAGGCGCGAGCTGAAGAAAGGCGCGACTACATGAGCGACCTGGCCAACCAATTCCTGTTCCTCCCGGAGCGCGCGTCCACGTTCGCGGAACGGGTCGACTTCCTGCACTACTTCGTCGTCGGTACGACGATGGTGATGTCCACGGGCGTCGGTCTCGCGGCGCTCTTCATGTTCTTCCGCTACCGTCGGCGGGAGGCCCACCAGACGACGGAATACGTCGTGCCGGACCTGAAGACGGAGTTCCTCTTCGTCTCCGTGCCGCTGGTGTTCTTCCTGGCGTGGTTCGCCATCGGGTTCCGGGACTTCACCTGGTACACCACCCCGCCCAAGGACTCGATGGATGTCTACGTCATGGGCAAGCAGTGGATGTGGAAGTTCTCCTATCCCGAAGGCCCCAACGGCGTGAACGTGCTGCACGTGCCGGCCAACCGCCCGGTGCGTCTGCTCATCACGTCCCGCGACGTCATCCACTCCTTCTACGTCCCGTCCTTCCGCATCAAGATGGACGCGCTGCCGGGCCGCTACACGCAGGCCTGGTTCGAGGCGACGAAGCCCGGCACGTACCAGGTGCTCTGCACCGAATACTGCGGCCTGTCGCACTCGAAGATGCTGGCCGAGGTCGTCGTGCTCGCGCCGGAGGACTACGAGAACTGGCTGAAGGAGCAGCAGCGCGGCCGCCTGCAGGACCGGCAGGACGCGCTCGCGGACACCTCGCTGGTGCCGCCCGCGGCCCGCATGTCGGAGCAGGGCCAGAAGCTGGTCGGCGCGCAGGGCTGCCTGGGCTGCCACTCGGTGGACGGCTCGAAGCACATCGGCCCCACCTTCCTGGGCATGTACGAGCGCACCGAGAAGCTCGCTGACGGCCAGGACATCCGCGTGGATGAGGCCTACATCACCCAGTCGATGATGGACCCGGGCGCGCACATCGTCGCCGGCTACCAGAACGTGATGCCGACCTACCAGGGCAAGCTGCAGGGCCCTGAGTCCGCCGCCATCGTCGAGTACATCAAGACGCTGCGCACTCCGAACGTGCGCGAGAGCGCTTCCGAGGGACCCGCTTATGACCCCATCCAGTAGCATCGCCGCGCCGGGGGCAGTTCCCGGCCATGAGGCGACCGACGACCACGGCCACCACCCGAGCTATCTGACGGACGGCACCACGGTGAAGTCGTGGCTGCTGACGGTGGACCACAAGCGCATCGGCATCATGTACATGGCCTGGGTGCTGCTGTTCTTCCTGGTGGGCGGCATCTTCGCGCTGCTCATCCGGATCGAACTGCTGACGCCCGGTCCGACCATCATGGACGCGATGACGTACAACCGCGTCTTCACGCTGCATGGCATCGTCATGATCTTCCTGTTCATGATCCCTGCCATCCCGTCCATCTTCGGCAACTTCCTGCTGCCGCTGATGCTGGGCGCGAAGGACGTGGCGTTCCCGCGGCTCAACCTCCTGTCGCTCTACGTGTACCTGGCGGGCGCGGGCTTCGCGCTCTGGGGCATGCTCAACGGCGGCCTGGACACCGGCTGGACGTTCTACACGCCGTACAGCGCGCACACGACGACGACGGTGGCGCCGGTGCTCTTCGGCGCGTTCATCATCGGGTTCAGCTCCATCCTCACGGGCATGAACTTCATCGTCACCACGCACACCATGCGGGCGCCGGGCATCACCTGGTTCAAGATGCCCCTGATGGTCTGGGCGCTCTACGCGACCAGCTGCATCCAGGTGCTGGCGACGCCGGTGATTGGCCTGCTGCTGCTGCTCGTGACGGCGGAGAACCTGTTCAGCCTGGGCATGTTCGACGTGGCCCGCGGCGGTGACCCGGTGCTCTTCCAGCACCTGTTCTGGTTCTACAGCCACCCGGCCGTGTACATCATGGTGCTCCCGGCGTTCGGCGTGATGAGTGAGATTGTCGCCACGTTCAGCCGCAAGAACATCTTCGGCTACCGCGCGGTGGCGTACTCCAGCGTGGGCATCGCGTTCGTGGGCTTCTTCGCCTGGGGCCACCACATGTTCGTGTCCGGCCAGTCGACCTTCAACGCCGGCGTGTTCGGCGTGCTGTCGATGCTGGTGGGCGTGTTCACGGCCATCAAGGTCTTCAACTGGGTGGGCACGGTCTACAAGGGCGCGGTGGAGTTCAGCACCCCGTTCGCCTACTTCTGCGGCTTCCTGTTCTTCACCGTGTTCGGTGGCATGACGGGCATCGCGGTGGCGACGGTGTCGCTGGACGTGCCGTGGCACGACACGTACTTCGTCGTGGCGCACTTCCACTTCATCATGGTGGGCGCGACGATCATGGCCTTCCTGGCCGCGCTCCACTACTGGTTCCCGAAGATGTTCGGCAAGACGTACCACGAGGGGTGGGGCCTGGTGTCCGCGGCGCTCATCATCCTGGGCTTCAACGCGACGTTCATCCCCCAGTTCCTCCTGGGCAACGCGGGCATGCCGCGCCGCTACTACGAGTACCCGGAGCGCTTCCAGGCGCTGAACGTGGCGTCCACGGCCGGCGCGTCGCTGCTGGCGTTCGGGTTCATCATCATCGCGGTGTACCTGACGTACGCGCTCATCTACGGCGAGCGCGCGGACAACCCGTGGAACAGCAAGGGCTACGAGTGGCTGACGGCGTCCCCGCCGCCCACCCACAACTTCATTGGCCCCCAGCCGACCTATCCCGAGGAGCCCCACTTCTACGTGGATCCGAACACGGGCAAGGGCGAGGTGTCGGATGTCTAGTGCGCACGTGACGCCGGGCTCGGTGCCCGGTCCGAAGCTGGCCGCCCACTTCGCGTCGCTGGAGGTGCAGAAGCACGCGGCGCGGCTGGGCATGTGGCTGTTCCTCGCCACGGAAATCCTGCTCTTCGCCGGTCTGTTCGCGTGCTACGCGGCGTACCGCTTCCTGTTCCCGGAAGCGTGGGCCGCGTGCAGCCGCGAGCTGGACCTGACGATGGGCACCGTCAACACGGTGGTGCTCATCACCTCCTCGTTCACCGCCGCCATGGCGGTGCACTACGCCAAGGAGGGCAAGAACAAGATGGTGGGGCACATGTTCGTGCTCACCCTGCTGATGGCGGTGGCGTTCCTCGTCATCAAGTACTTCGAGTACAAGCACAAGTTCCACATCGGGACGCTGCCGGGCCGGTACTACTTCTACGAAGGCATCCAGCTGCCGGGCGCCCCGCTGTTCTTCACGGTGTACTTCGCCTCCACCGCGCTGCACGGTCTGCACGTCCTCATCGGGATGACGGTGCTGATGTTCTCCACGGTGCGCGCGTACCGCGTCGGAGACTTCAGCGCGAACAACTACACGATGGTCGAGCTGGGCTCCATGTACTGGCACCTCGTCGACCTGGTGTGGATCTTCCTCTTCCCGATGCTGTACCTGGTCTGAGAGCTACGACATGGCCATCGCCAACGAATCGCAGCAGGAAGAGCACAACATGCAGGAGCACCACGGCGCCGGTCGCTACGTGGTCATCTGGGTGGTCCTGCTGGTGCTCACGCTCGTCACCGTGTTCACCGGCCGCATGCACCTGCCGGACTTCGGCTTGCTGCTGGCGCTCGTCATCGCGAGCGTGAAGGGCACGCTGGTGGCGCTGTACTTCATGCACCTGTCCGAGCACCGCGGCGCCAACCGCCTGGTGTTCGGGGTGTCCATCGCGTTCGTGGTGCTGCTCATCGGCTTCACGCTGATGGACTTCGGCACGCGCTTCCGTCTGGCCAACCCTCCGGGCTCGCAGTACAGCGACCTGCAGGCGGTGGACATCGGCGCGAACAAGGCCGAGGGCCGCCAGGGCGGGCACCTGGACGAGAAGCAGAAGCAGGAGAAGCACGAGTAGCTTCGTCGTCCCCTTGAAGCACGAACGCGGCGCCCGGGATTGCTCCCTGGCGCCGCGTCGCTTTTCCAGCGTCCCTGTGTTGCCTGCCGCGACTACAGCGCGATGGTCAGGTTGAAGGAGAGCGCCGTGTCGGTGGACACCTTGCCCGGGGGCGGGGCGCTGTCCGACTTCACGAGGAAGCCCACGCCCAGGGCCAGCGCGTCGGTGAGGTTCGCCATCACCTGCGTCTGGCTGCTGAAGAGCACGCGGGACTCGGTGATGACGCTCACGAGAATCTCCGCCTCTTCCTGGAAGGTGATGTCCTTGGAGATGCCGTAGCGGAACAGGGCACCGAAGCGGGGGCCGCCCAGGTCCACGTCCGGCAGGTCCAGGCGCTCCGGGTAGTACTGGAAGCGCGTCTCGCGGGCGTAGCGGAAGGCGAAGTCGGTGCGCAGCGTGGCGTCCCGCGTGCCCAGCTTCTCGTCCTTCTTGGTGTCGAACCAGAGGATGCTGGCGCCGGCTTCACCGTAGGGCCGCGACTCGACGCTGCCCACGTGGTCCGTCAGGGCGCCCGCCAGCAGGTAGCCGCTGAGGTGCTCGGTGAAGCGGCGGTCACCACGCAGCTCGATGCCGGCGTTGAGGGCCACCACCTGGGACAGCGACTCCACCTCCCCTTCCAGCTGGGGCGGGCGGCTGCGGCCGTACGCGCCGAAGGCCTTCACCGAGTAGATCCAGTGCTCCGTCTTGCGCAGCGCGCTCGCGAGCCCGCTCACCGTCAGGGTGGAAGCGTTGCCCGTGAGGGAGATGAGGCTCAGGCCCACGCTGACGTCCCAGGTGCTGGGCTTCGTCGCGGCGGGGGCGGCGGCGGCGGCGGGCGCCTCCGCGGGC
>NZ_RAWI01000514.1 GCF_003612125.1 Corallococcus praedator | reverse complement strand
ACCCAGGCCTGTCTCCGCATCGCCGTCCGACCTCCCCCTCGCACGCCACCTGCCCTCAATGGCAATGCCCCGGAGGAAGTCCACCCGACCCCCGGGTGCCTTCCGTCGCCTTCCCGCCACTCAACCCGGCCTCCCGAAGGGGCGCGGGGTGCGGCGAAGGACGAAGGGGCCACCGGGATGTCCACCACCGGGCGTCGCGGCCCCGGCGTCACGACAGTCCCCGCGCCGTCCCGCGCGAGCACGCGGGACGGGGGGCCATGACAGCGAACCGACTACTTCTGCGGCAGCGGCACGGAGCGCACGTGCAGCTCGCGCAGTTGCTTCTCGTCCACGTCGCCGGGCGCGCCCGTCATCGTGTCGGTGCCCGTCTTCGTCTTGGGGAACGGAATCACGTCGCGCAGGGACTCCGCGCCCGTCAGCAGCATCACCAGACGGTCCATGCCCAGCGCGATGCCGCCGTGCGGGGGCGCGCCGAACTTGAGCGCGTCCAGCAGGAAGCCGAACTTCGTGCGCGCCTCCTCCTCCTGGATGCCCAGCGCCTGGAACACCTCCGACTGCACCTTCGGATCATGCAGGCGGATGGAGCCGCCGCCGATCTCAAAGCCGTTGAGCACCACGTCGTAGCGGTGGCACTTCACGCGGCCCGGATCCGACAGCAGGTACTGCACGTCCTCGTCGTGCGGACGCGTGAAGGCGTGGTGCGCCGCGGCCCAGGTGTTGGTCTCCTCGTCGAACTCGAAGAGGGGCGGGTTCACGACCCAGAGGAACCTCCACTGGCCGCCGCTGCCGTACTCGGGGATGAGGCCCAGCTTCTTCGCCACGTGCACGCGCAGGTTCGCCATCACCGTGTGCACCAGCGACTCGCGGCCGAACTGGAACAGCAGGAGGTCGCCCGGCTTCGCGTTGCACGCCTGGTTGATGGCCAGCCGCAGCGCGGGGGTGATGGTCTTGGACAGCGGGGACTGGGTCCACTCGCCGCCCTCGCCCACCTTCGCGCGCGCCAGACCCTTGGCGCCCGCCTGCTTCGCGAAGTCCTCCAGCTTGTCGCTCTCCGCGCGGGACAGCGCCTTCTCCGCCGGGACGACCATCGCCTTGACGATGCCCTTCTCCTGCACCGCGTCCCACATCATGGGCACGCCGCCCGCGGCGCCGTGCTCACGGATGAGGTCGGTGAGCACGATGTGCTCCAGTCCGAAGCGCAGGTCCGGCTTGTCGTTGCCGTACTTCGCCATGGACTCGTAGAAGTCCATCCGCTGGAACGGCGTGGGGATGTCCAGGCCCAGCACTTCCTTCCACAGCTTCTTCAGCAGGCCTTCGATGATGGTGAAGATGTCGTCCTGGGTGACGAAGCTCATCTCCACGTCGATCTGCGTGAACTCCGGCTGCCGGTCCAGGCGCAGGTCCTCGTCGCGGAAGCACTTCACGATCTGGAAGTACCGGTCGAAGCCCGCGACCATGAACAGCTGCTTGTACAGCTGCGGGCTCTCCGCCAGCGCGTAGAACTTGCCCGGGTTCAGGCGGCTGGGCACCAGGAAGTTGCGCGCGCCACCCGGCGTGTACTTGCCCATGAAGGGCGTCTCCAGCTCCAGGAAGTTGTTCCCGTTCATGTACTGACGGGTGAGCGCGTTCATCTTCGAGCGCGTCATCAGCGTGCGCTGCAGGGGCCCCCGGCGCAGGTCCAGATAGCGGTGCGACAGCCGCTTCTCCTCGGACGTCTCCACGTTGTCCTCGATGAGGAACGGCGTGGGCTCCGAGCGGTTGAAGATGGTCAGGTCCGAGGCCTTCACCTCGATCTCCCCCGTCTTCATCTTCGGATTCACGTTCTTGCCGCGCGACAGCACCTTGCCCTTGATGCCGACGCAGAACTCCAGACGCAGGCTGCCCGCGATGTCATGGGCCTCCTTGCTGTCCGGCTCGAACACCACCTGCGTCAAACCCTCGCGGTCCCGCAGGTCGATGAACACCGCGCCGCCGTGGTCGCGGCGGTTGTGCACCCAGCCGAAGAGGACGACCTCTTCGCCGACGTTCGCGGCCGTGAGCTGACCGCAGGTATGGGTACGCTTGACCTCGGAGATGAACGGAACAGCCATGGAGACCGCCTGCGTTTTGTTCGGGAAGAAAGGCCGGGCACCATAGCGGATCGTGGAAACAGCGCGTCAAGGAATCCGTGGCTCCCGCACGCCCCCTCCTCCCTCGGAAGACGGGCATCGGAGCGGGCAGGATGCAGCCTTCCCGCAACCGCGAAGCGGATCCCGGGTTGGAGGTGACATGCAGGGGGACAAAGCCACCTGTCGTCAGCCCGTGGACATGACCGCGCGTGCCGCCGCATGCCTTCGCGCCGGGGGGATGCTAGTCGCCGTGCTGGGCATGTTGGGGGCCGGCCCTGCCCGGGCGGAGGGCGCGGACAGCTCCCTCACCGTCGAAGCCAGCGCCGGCCGGGGCTACGGCCTCTGGAGTCTCCTGGGCGACGTGGGCGTCAGCGAGGCGACGTTCCTCACGCTCGGCTACACGGGCGCGCGTCCGGAGGCCGGCACCGCCGCCACCCACCAGCTCTCCGTGGGCGTGGACCACCTGGCGGGCGAGCACTGGCTCCTGTCCGGCATCGTCAGCCTGGGCCTGGCCAAGGGCTCCGACACGGAGCTCTCCCAGGAGCGGCCCCGGCTCAACGTCCCCGGCCTCACCGCCCGGACGGGCTACGGCAGCCAGGGCGTGCAGTTGGCGGCGGGCTACGACTCGGCGGGCTTCCACAAGGTGGAGTACGGCCTGGACGCGAGCCTGGGCCTCCACCGCTACCCCCTGCGCCGGCAGTTGCTCACCGTCTCCGACGGCACCCCCCACGTGCGCTACGCCCAGGAGGACCTCCTCTGGGTGGCCCGGCCCACGCTGGGCGCGCGCCTCCTCTGGGACGGCCGCTGGGAGCTGGGCCTCCGGGGCGGCTTCTCCCTCTACAGCGAGGACCCGCTCACCGCCGGCCAGTTCACCGACGCGGAGAAGGCGACCCTGGAGTCCCAGTTGGAGGGCCGCGCCGCCGCCCGGCTGGCCCTGGCCGGCCTGAGACGGCGCCAGTTGCGGGACCTGGGGGCGGCCGTGACGCGGCGCATGGCGGACGTCAACGCCGGCACCGGCTTTCCCTCCGCCCCGACCCGCTTCGACGTGAAGCCCTCCCTGACCTGGAGGCTGAACCCCGCCCTGAAGGGGCAGGTGTCCTACGCCTTCACCCGCTACGTGCCCACGCAGGGGGTGGCCCACGTGCTGGCCTCCCGCTGGACGGTGCGCCTGGGGGACCCGGTGCGGGTGTGGGCCTCGGTGGCCCTCCAGCGGGACGTCCCGGAGGACCTGCCGGCGGAGGTCTCCGGCCTGCTCACACTCGGAGGGGAATACACGTTCTGAGCGGTCCGGAGTAAAACGGCGTCATGCTCCGAACAGTCATCACCGCCGCCGTCGGGCTGGGACTGCTGGCCACCGGCTGCGCGCCGGACAGCGAGGCGCCCCTCAAGGTCTCCGTCCTCTCCCTCTCCAGCAACGGCAAATACCAACCCACCCAGGTCGAACTCACCACCATCGAGGACATCGTCGGGCTCAAGGGCACCGTCGGCGACCTGCAGGGCGGTGCGCGCATCGTCATCGACGTGAACGATCCGGCGCTCAACAACGCGACGGAAGACACCATCGGGGAGGTGCTGCTCAAGAAGGCCGGCCACGACGTGAAGGCCAGCTACATCAGCCAGAAGGACCCCACCACGGGCGAGGACGTCCTGTGGCCGGCGGACTTCCACTCCTGGAACATGGTGACGTCGTATTACAACCTGGAGCGCGCCAACGAGTACTTCCGGACCGTCGGCAACATGAAGTCGATCGACTTCGAGCCGGTCCCCACGCTCTACTACTTCCCCGAGTTCGTCATCGCTGCGGAGAGCAAGGACCCCGCGCGCGACAACGCCATCTTCTACCCCATCCTCCAGTCGTTCCTGGTGCTCCCCTTCGAGGAGATCCAGCGCGCGCCACTGCCGCTCAACGCGGGCGTGATGGCGCACGAGTACTCGCACCTGGTCTTCAACCGTCTGGCGTACGCCTCCCAGTCGTTCCCCCTGTCGTTGATCACCTGGTCGCAGGAGAGCCCCAGCATGGGCGCCAACGTGCTCAAGTCCTTCGACGAAGGGCTCGCGGACTACCACGCCTACGGGGCCACCTGCCGCAGCCCCCACGGGTGTGATCCAGCGTTCCTCTCCAGCTCCTTCGACAACGGTCCCTTCGCCGCCGTCACGGCCGAGCGGGACATCTCGAAGGGCGACCGGTGCATGAGCCAGCAGCTCTGGAACAACCTGGTGGGCCAGGACGTGGGCACCTTCTCGGGCAGCGGCAACGAGTACAAGGTCGGCACCATCCTGGCGTCCGCGCTCTTCCAGGCGGGCCGCGCCCAGAACCAGGAGGCGGTGCTCCAGCGCGCCGTCGTCGCCGCCTACTACGACACCAGCCCCACCAACCCCGGCATCTTCCAGCGCACCGAGGTGTTCCTGAACAACCAGCTGGGCTTCACCCTGGCCCAGCCCGCGCTGTCCATCATCGGCCACATCGGGGACCTGGAGCTGCGCAAGGCCGTGTGCAACGAGTTCGTGGACCACCTGCGGATTCCGCGCGAGTGGCTCATCGGCGACAACTACTGCCCGCCCAGCACGTCCGCGGGCGCCACCTGCCCCAGCATCGTCATCGAATGAGGCCCGCTCCCTTGAACTCACTGCTCAAGGCCTGCCTCGCTGGCGGCCTGCTCCTCGCTGCACCCGCGCTCGCTCAGTCCGACGAGGACGACCCGTACGCCTATCCGGAAGACGACGCCGCCCGCGCCTCGGACAAGGCCCAGAAGGACGATGACGACGCCTACGAGCGACGTCGCAAGCTGGTGGACGAAACCGACGAGTTCCGCGAAGCCGCCGAGCGCGAGAACGACGACGGCTTCGAGAAGCTCTCCCGCCTGGACGACCCCAACCTGGGCGTCGCGGTGGAATTGGGCGCGGGCGTCCTGCTGGTGGACAGTGCCCGGGGCGACTTCTCCGACAACCGGCCCGCGATGGGCGTGCGCGCCACCTGGGAGTTCGGCCGCTCGCTCGACAACGAGCCCCTGCGTGAAGCCCTCTTCGCCGACCTGCGCTGGCTCTACGGCAGCCTCAGCGACGGCACGAATTTCATCAGGGGGGACACGCGGCTTCACTACTTCACCCTCGCCCCGGCCTACCTGTTGCGCTTCGGTCAGTCCGCCTTCGGCGTCTACGCGCAGGCAGGCGGCGGCATCGCCTACCAGAACACCGGCATCACCGTGGGCGACGACGAGACGAAGGTGAACGGCCTCAAGCCCGTCATCCAGTACGGCATCGGCCTGCGCGGGCGCCCCGCACTCTCCCGCACCCTGCACCTCACCTTCCGCGTCGAGGCCATGGGCCTGCGCCGCGGCTACGCCAACGACTTCTTCTTCGGTGGCAGCGCCGGCGTCGGCTTCTGACCCGTGGTTCCCCGGCCCCCGCTCCCCTTCTCCAGGAAGGCGGAAGCGGGGGCTGAACATTCTTCCCGCCC
>NZ_RAWI01000513.1 GCF_003612125.1 Corallococcus praedator | reverse complement strand
GCGACGGGGGGGGCGCGGCGCACGGGCGCGCGCGGCGGCAGGGGTTCGGAGGGAGCGGGTTTGAACGCCGCTTCGACCACCGGCTCCGGCCGCTCCTCCACGGTCACGGGCCGGGAGAGCCACCAGACGCAGAGGAGCGCGCACAGGCCCGTGAGGAGGGCGGCGCCACCGATGAGCCACGAGCCCGCGCCGCGGGACTCTCGCGAGGGCGTCACCCGCGTCACGCCATCGGAATCCGTGCGACGCTCAGGGCCAGACTGCGGGGAACGCATGTTCTCGGGGAGCCTCCGGGGCGCGTATGCTACGGAAGCCGCTCGCTCCGAAGCAATGCGCAGGCCGCCACCCATGAACGTCGACGCGTCCGGCCCCTTCCCCGTCCACGCCTTCACACCCAGGCTGCGAGCCCTGGGGGCCCTGTTGCATGCCGGGGCCCTGGGCACGCTCTGCTACTTCACCGTGCTGCTGTTCCGGGACGTGCTCGCGGGAAGCCAGGAGACGCAGCCCGGCCCGCTGGCGACAGGGCTGGCGGTCGGAGGGCTGCTGCCGCTCATCGCGCTGAGACTGTTGCACCTGGGCACGCGGGCCACGGTGACGGTGCGTCCCGAAGGGCTCGTGCTCACCCAGCCGGGAGGCGCGCACTTCGAGATTCCCTTCGAGGCCCTGGCGTCGGTCCGGCCGTGGAGGCTGCCCATTCCGGGCCCCGGGCTCACGCTGATGCTGCGCACGGGGCGCGCGTTCGACTACGGCTTGGAGCTGCAAGACCCCGTGCCGCTGCTCACGGCGATGGGGCCGCTGGGCGAAGCGCGCGAGCATCCGCTGGTGCGTTACGCACAGGCGCGGAACGCGAAGTGGCGCAGGCGTTGGTACGACTGGCTGCTGAAGTACGGCCTCGTGCCGGGGGTGATCTCGGGCATCTTCTTCCGGGCGCACCAGTACATCTCCTTCGGGGGCGCCTTTGGTGAATGGCAGATGTACGGGCTCAAGGCGTACCTGCTCACATTCGTCCGCACGTGGCTGCCGGTGTTCCTGGCCCTGCTCCTGTTTGGCTGTTTCTGGAGGGCACTCGTGGAAGCGCTGTGTTTCGGAGCGGCCTGGCTGGGGCCCCGGTGGGCGCGCCACGTGCGCACCGGCGCGGAGTGGACATGCCGGGGCCTGTATTACATCGCGCTGCCAGCGTTCCTCGCGATGCGCTTGCTGGCTTGAAGGATTGGAGGCCCCACGGCCATCCTGTTAGGTTGTGTGCGTGCTTCGACCCCTTCTGCTTTGCGTCCTGATGGCCTCCGTCGCTGGCGCCAGCGAGCGCGAGAAGAACAGTGTGCGCGCGCTCATGCTTTCCGAGCATCCGGACGACGACACCCATCGCGTCTACGTGAAGGGGCAAGTGGTCACGACGCTGCGGTTCGAGAAGGCAGTGGATGCAGGCAGGACGAAGATGCTCGGTTGGGAGGGCCGACTCGAACCCTTGGCGGTGGTCCGCAACAAGGTCATCCTGGAGCCGCTCCACGACCTCAACGAGGAGGAGGGTAGTCCACTCGTCGTGACACTGGTGGATGGAACCGAGGTGCCGTTCCTCCTGCGGCCTCCGGTTTGGGAGAGGCAGGAGCAGCCCGACCAACAGGTCGACGTGTTCAAGGACCGTGAGGGCTACGCGGCCATGCACGCGGCGTTGCGAAAGGCGCTCCAGGAGAACGACACTCTCGCCGAGGAGAATCAGCGCTACCGCCAGGAGGCGACCTCGGAAGACCACGCGCTGGCCGCGCTCCTTGCCGCAGGATCTGTCGCGCAGACACCCTTCATGATTGCGAGTCGCATCAACGGCGAGGATGGCGACACTAGGCTCAAGGCGACCGTGTTCCGAGGTAAGGGCAAGGCGGCGGTCGTCCTCACTATCAAGAATCTGTCGAAAAAGCAGGACTGGAGCATGAAGTCGGCGCGGCTCCTGAGCATTTCAAGCGGCAGGGAGAGTGCCATCGCTGTTCGCTCGACACGTCCGTCGATTGCTCCGGGTGAGTCCGGTGTGGTGGCGTTCGTGGCGGACAGGAGCGCATTCATCGAGGATGGCAAGTTGACGTCGGTGTTCCTTGAGCTCTACCGGCAGGACGGCCTTCGGCAGGCGGTCGTTCAGCTAGATCCAGATCTCGTTGCACAGTAAGAGCGCGACGTATGGCCTCCACCAAGCTCGCGCTCCTGGGCTGCGCAGTGCTGCTCGTGATGTCGTCCGGCTGCCCCGGCTCCGCCACGGGAGGCGTGGCCCTTCGTCCTGATGGAACGCCAGGACCTGAGAAGTGCCCGGAAGAGGCACGCAAGGCGATGAACTACTTGCGGCTGTTCGTCGGCGCGTCCGCGTGGATCCAACTCGACGCGAATCAGTCCAGCAGCCCGCTCGCGTTGTATGAAGGCTCGATTGAGAGCGTGCTCGAAGACGATCTCGGCCCTCTGGCGGCACCAGCCCGGCTCTATGGCCGGGTCTGGACCAGCGGTCCCCAGGCCGTCATCCGGTACTACGCAGCCCAGCCCTTGGATGGAGGGGCCCAAGTTCCCATCTGCGCGGTGGCGCGGCTGGGCATAGGGCAGCTCAGGAAGCTGCCAAGTTCCAAGCCTGGAATGGCCGTCCTCGGAGCACCCAGCGCAGGGGTCTACATCGTGGACGAGTTCAGGTAGCTCAAGGATAATACCTACTGCCCCTTCCACTTCATGATTGATGTGCCACCATATGCCCCTTACGCGTTGCCCTGCCAAATCAAAGCACGCACATTGAATACATCGAGCATATTCATACCACACCCTGTCGGACAAAAGCCCATGAAACTTACCGTTCACAACCTCGGCCGCATTACAGACGCCGAACTCGACATCAAACAACTCACAGTCTTCAGCGGACACAACGGGACAAACAAGACATGGCTCGCATGGGCACTGTTCGATCTCTTAAAGCCGGTGTCCACTGGCCCAAACTCAAGAGAGATACTTGTCAGCGAAGACACAGACTCACTGTCCGCCAAGGTTCGTGAAAAAATCAAACCAATAATCGACATAATAGGACAGGGGACATCAACAGCAGTCGTCACTCTTGACGTAAAAGAGCTTGGAGTCTGGTCGGACGAGGTGCTCCAAGCAACAATGGAGCACGACCAACTCGCATCTCTTCTTGGGGAGGGAACAAGAATTGCTTCTGACGCGCAAGTGGAACTCACCATCCCCATCAACGAAATGGAAGCTCAACACAAATCCGTGGTTATTGGATTTGAGCCTGAGTTTGGTAGACTCAAGGTATCTTCAAATTGGCACTTCCCAGATGGCTCTCCGCGCACAATCACGCGCACAGCCATACGTTCAGATTGGGATGAAGAGGCCCTTACAAACATATCCACATGGAGCCTTCGACAGCTTCTGATGACTGTGCTCTGCTTTCCAGCAGAGCGAGCTGGGCTGCTACTGGCCATGGGAAATGAAGACACCGACCTTGATTTACCCAGGCCAGTGAACGATTTCTTGAATGTAATGCGGCTTGTTCGGACCACCAAGAAAGAATCACGACTAAGAGATCAACTACTCCCCCTACTTAATCGCATCGTCGGCGGAGAAGTTCGCCTCACTGGAGCCAAAGGAGAGGAGCGGTTTATCCTTGATGTTGCTGACCAAGAAATCCCTATTACGGTGGCATCATCGCTCTCTCGCTCCGTAGCAGGCCTTGTACATTACGTTCGCGCATTTGCTTCGCCAGGCGACCTGCTTCTTATTGACGAACTCGAGATGAACGCACATCCAGCGGCCCAACTCGCGCTCGTAGAACTGATGGCGGTAATGGTGAGCCACGGCATACAGATTGTATGCACAACCCATAGCCCATATGTAATTGATCATCTCAACAACTTACTAGAAGCAGGACGCGCACCAGTTGACCGACAGGAAAAGCTCGCAAAGGATTTTCAGCTTCAAACAAGCCGCGCATTCCTGCCAGCAGATAAGGTTTCCGTGTACGCATTCGAGGAGACATCTGCTGGCACTCAGGTCAAGGTGACAAATGCCATTGACGCGAAGAGCGGCCTCATCACAAAAAGCACCTTCGCTCCCGTCACGCAGCGTCTCAGCCGCCTCTTCAACGCCGCTCTCGACGCATCGGAGGCTAGCGAGTGAGCTCAGCAGGCGGATCTCTAGACAGGCTGCTCTGGAATGGCTTGCATCCGGGCGTTTATTCTCTTTCTGAATGTGAAGTGGGCGCCAGACTCGCCCCTGTGAACAAAGAAGCCGTGCTACTCTTTCAACTGGATTCCCCTCACGACGAGCTTCGGCACGGTGAGCCTGATGGGACTCAGGTTTGCGATGGCTTATTCTTCTACAGACGCAAAAAGAATGCACACCCCTGGCTCTTATTTTTTGAACTCAAGCGCGGCAGGGATTTTGACCATGCTGTCTCTCAGCTTATTTCGGCAGTACGCCTAGCTCTTACAGGGCTTCATGCCCGTTGCGACCAGCGGAGGGTCCACGCAGTGATCATTTCAGGCGCCGAGTCACCGCCTGACAGTCAGCTACTCCAAAAGGAGTTCCGCCAGCAGTTACTCGCCTACAAAATTAAAGCGACCCTCGGGTTTGTTCCTTGCCCACTCAAGGGCGTAGCAGACTTGCGCGAAGAACTAATGTCTCGGGTGCAGGCAGTTGAGAATATCGAAAAGTAGACAACGCCCCAACGCATGAAATCAATTCGAGGAACAAACAGCCGGTTTAGACCGCACCGAACAGTCCCCCACGATGCCGACGCGCTCTAGCGAGGACTTGATCTCTTCATCGACGATGAAGGGAGGATGTCAGCCCCAGAGCCAGAACACCCGCGCGTCATCGACCTTGGACGTGTCGATGCGCAGGCCGGACACCACATGGTATCCGCCAACCAGTTCGGGACGGCCATCCTCCCTGAGGGATCCCCTCATCTAACAAGTTGATCAGCAGGGGTTTGCCCGGTTGCTGCGTGCGGTCGCACTGGCACCCGAGCAAAGAGACGGCCACCATGACGCGCAAGGTGGCTATCGACGAAGAGCAGGGGCGGGCGTTTTTGACGGAGGTGTTCGAGGACGACCTGCACGTCAAACGAATCCTGTCCCTGGCCCACGCGACGCTGGGCGCGGTGCAGGCCACCAGCCTGTCGGTGGCGGCCATCGGCAAGGCCATGGCGTGGGCGAGGAGCGAGGACGTCACCTCCAAGCACGCGGTGAAGCAGGTGGACCGGCTGCTGTCCAACGGAGGCTTCAACGTCTGGAAGCTCTTCGCGGCCTGGGTGCCGTTCGTGCTGGCGGAGCGCACGGAGGCCATCATCGCGCTGGACTGGACGGACTTCGAGAAGGATGACCAGGAAACGCTTGTGGCCAGCCTCCTCACCCGGCATGGGCGAGCCACGCCGTTGGTGTGGACGACGCTGGTGAAGTCCGCGTCCGTGGGCAACCGGCAACTGGTGGAGGACCAGACCCTTCAGCGGTAACCGTCCGGCCAACGACGTGCCGTGAGGGATTGCCGGGGTAGCGGCGAGCGGCGGACGCTTCCGGGCATGGCGAAGCAGGTGGAGAAGCCGGAGTGGACGCGGATTGCAGAAGCATTCGAGGCG
>NZ_RAWI01000512.1 GCF_003612125.1 Corallococcus praedator | reverse complement strand
GCCCGGGGGCCGGTAGACGGGGGGCCGGGCCTGCGTGCTCCCCAGGTCGAAGGCGATGCCGCAGTAGCCGCAGGTGTAGTGCGTCTGCCCGGGCTTGAGCGCGAAGGGGGCGTTGCAGTCGGGGCAGCGGGGCGATCTGGGTCCGGTCCGGGCCATGGGATGGGTCTACACCATCCGGGCGACATGGGCGGGCCGGTTGAAACACAGAAGCCCCCTTCCTCCCGTGGGAGGAAGAGGGCTTCCGAGACTCCAGCAGCGGAGTGGGTTTCAGCGACTACGGGACGGTGGCCTTGATGGACACGCCCGTGAACGCGCTGTAGCCGCGCACGGAGACGTACCAGGTGCCCGCGGCGGGGCTGTTCAGGGTGCACGTCTCCGCGTTGCCGCTGGCGTACGGACGGCAGTTGTAGGCGCTGGTGGTGGGCTGCGAGCCCTGGCGCACGTACAGGTCCGCGTCACCCGTGCCGCCCGACTGCACGACGGTCAGCGTGGTGGCCCCGGCGGGCACGGTGATGGCGTAGTGCGTGAAGGAGCTGGCGGCGCCGGACAGGCCCGTCTTCTCCAGCAGCGTCGTGCCCGGAGGCGTCGTGCCGTTGATGGTGTTGTTGATCCACGTCTCGAAGGACGACACGCGGCCGTACAGGCCCGGGTAGCGCGAGTCCGCGCAGCCGTAGCCCCAGCTCACGATGCCCGCGAGGACGCGGGTGCCGCCCTTGAGGACGGTGAGGGGACCGCCGGAGTCACCCTGGCAGGAGTCCTTGCCGGGGGAGGCCGCGCCCAGCTGGTCCGCGGAGATGACCTCGTCCGGGTACTTCGCCTGCACGTCGCCGTTGGTCATCAGCGCCACGTCGACCGTCTGGAGCGTGGTCGGCAGCGAGGAGGAGCCGCTGCTCAGCGTGCCCCAGCCCGTGACGCGCGAGATGACGCCCGCGTTCGTCACGCCCGCGGCGGCGTCCGCCGCCGTGACGATGGGGATGGCCTTCGCGTTCGGGCCGCTCAGGTCCAGGGGCGAGGACAGCTTCAGCAGCGCCGCGTCCTTGCCGACGTTGGCGTCCACGTAGCCCGGGACCACGAAGACCTGGGAGACCGTGCGGACCTGTCCGTTGGTGGCCGTGCGGTTGGTGATGCCCGCGACGACGCGGCCCGGCTTGCTGATGGTGCCGCCCGAGTTCACGCAGTGCTGCGCGGTCAGGATCCAGTTCTCGTTGATGATGGAGCCGCCGCAGAAGTGGCTGCCGCCGCTGCTCTGCAGGGACACCTGCCACGGGTTCTCCGTGATGGTGGTGGCGCTACCACCGACGATCTCCTGCGTGGCCGCGGCAGGAGCCTCCTCCTTCGGGGCCTGCTCCTGGCTCGCCTGCGGCCCACAACCGATGACCAGCAGCGACATCACGCTCGCGGTAGCCCAGCCACGCACGACCTGACCTGAAAGCATGTGAACCTCGTATAGGGGGGATTCGCGGAAACGGGCGCATTGTGGAGGAGCCCGGAGCTTCTTGTAAACTCCTCAAGCGCGTTTTTTTATCGCAACCGGATGACTACTGTATGTTTCATCCGGTTTCATCCGTTGACGCTGCCCGGTCGTTCCCACGGTGGAATTCCAGTGAACGCTTCGACGAGGAAGTCCACCATCACCCGGACCTTGGCGCTCACGTGGCGGCGGCTGGGGTAGAGGGCCAGCACGTCGATGTCCGGCAGGTGATGGTGGGGCAGCACGCGCACGAGCCGGCCCAATCGCAGGTCCTCCGCGACGAGGAACGTGGGCTGCCAGGAGATGCCCGTGCCGGCGAGTGTCGCGGCGCGCAGGGTGTCACCGTTGTTGGTGTGCATCACGCAACGCACCTTCACGCTGGAGGCCGCGCCGGCGTCATCCACGAGCTGCCACTCGTCAGCGGTGGCGGAGTAGGAGTAACCCAGGCAGGCATGGTCGCCCAGGTCCGCGGGGACCTTGGGGCGTCCGTGGCGGCGCAGGTAGGCCGGTGACGCGCACACGAGGTTGCGGGAGGTGGCCAGCTTGCGCGCCACGTGGGTGGTGGCGCCCGCGCGCGAGACGCGGATGGCCAGGTCGTAGCCCTCGTCGATGATGTCCACGACCCGGTCGTTCAGCGCCACGTCCAGCTCCACGTCGGGGTAGCGGCCCATGAAGCGGGGCCAGAGCGGCGCCAGGTGCAGGATGCCGAAGCTCACCGGGGCGTTGATGCGCAGCCGCCCGCGCGGCTGCAACGACGCGGAGGACGCCAGCGCCTCGGCTTCCGCCACCTCGTCCAGGATGGAGCGGCCCCGCTCGTAGAGCGCTTCACCTCCCTGGGTGAGCGACAGTTTGCGCGAGCTGCGGTTGAGCAGGCGGGTTCCCAGGTGTGACTCCAACTCGTTCACATACCGGGTGACATTGGCGGGCGATGTGTCGAGCGCATGCGCCGCCCGCGTGAAGCTGCCCTTCGCCACCACCGTCACGAAGACCTCGAATGCGCGCAACCGGTCCATCCCCTGCCTCCTCAAGATTCACAAAAGCTGAAGGGTTGAACCATCTTCGCTGCCTTCTTCCAAGGGAAGCTGAACCCTATGTTTGCTTCATCGACGGGGCACGACGCCTCGCCGGGTGGTTGCTCCCCTTCGCGTCCTGGAGTCCGTCATGTCCTCCTTCTTCACGTCGTCCCGCCGCACCCTGCTCGCCGGCGCCGCCGGTCTGGGCGCCTCGCTGATGGTGGCCTCCGCCGCCAGGGCCGCGTCGGGCCCGTCGCTTCCCCGGGGCTTCGAGCAGCGCCACGCCGACGTCAATGGCACCCGCCTGAGCTACCTCATCGGAGGCCAGGGTTCGCCGGTGGTGCTGCTGCACGGCTACACGCAGACGGGCCACATGTGGCTGCCGCTGCTGCCCCATCTTGCCCAGCACCACACCGTCATCGTGCCGGACCTGCGTGGCGCGGGCGGGTCCTCCAAGCCGGCCTCCGGCTACGACAAGAAGACGCTGGCGGTGGACATCCACGCGCTGACGACCTCGCTGGGCCATGAGCGCGTGCGCATCGTGGGGCACGACATCGGGTTGATGGTGGCGTACGCCTTCGCGGCCCAGTTCCCCCAGGCCACGGAGCGGCTGGTGTTGATGGATGCGTTCCTGCCCGGCGTCGGTGACTGGAAGCAGGTCTGGCTGCTGCGGGACCTGTGGCACTTCCACTTCACCGGCGAGACGGCCCTGGCGCTGGTCAAGGGCCGGGAGCGGACGTACTTCGAGCACTTCTGGAACGACTTCGCGGCGGATCCGAAGCGCTCGGTGCCGGAGGCGGACCGCCGTTTCTACTCGAAGGCCTACGCGCAGCCGGGCGGCATGCAGGCGGGCTTCGAGTACTTCAAGAGCTTCGAGCGCGACGCGCAGGACTTCGCCGGGTTCGCGGCGACGCCGCTGACGATGCCGGTGCTGGTGCTGACGGGGGAGAAGGCCAGCGGCAACGGCCTCATCGAACAGGCGAAGCTGGTGGCGTCCAGCGTCCAGGGCCAGGTCGTCCCCGGCTCGGGGCACTGGCTGATGGAGGAAGCGCCCCAGGTGGTGATTCCCGCGCTCACCACGTTCCTGGATGCGCCGTGAGGCACGCGGCTTCAGCGCCGCGCTCGGGCCAGGGCACCACGCCGAGCGCATCGGCCGCGAGCAGGAAGTCGCCCACCATCCGGCCCTGGGCTCCGAGCGTGGCGGGGGAGGCCGTCGCCGCGAGCGCTTCGCGGCCCCGCTCGCGCCACGCCGCGTCCTGCGTGAGGGCGTGCAGTGCGGCCAGGAAGCGCGCCGCCGCCACGTTGTGCGCGAACGGGCGCTCCCGCCTGGCGAACATGCCCACCGCGTCCCGGTCCGGCGTCTGTTCGTAGAGCGCGCCTCCTGACGGATCCGCGAAGTCCCGCAGCATCGCCTGGCCCACGCGCAGGCCCGCGTCCCGGTAGCGGGCCTCCCCCGTGGTCCGCGCGAGCAGCGCCAGGGCCCGTCCCAGCGCCGCCGCGTCCGCCAGGAAGCGCGGGCCCGAGTGGGGCGTGGCCTCGCGCCACACCTCGCCGTCGCTGCCCACGTGGGTCGCGAGCAGCACGTCCACGGCCTTCCTCGCGGCGGCGAGGGCCCGTGCGTCGCCGGTGGCTTCGTGCAGCGTGACGAGCGCGGCCACGGCGAGCCCGTTCTCCCGCGCGTACACGTGCGGGTCCACCCATGGCAGGCCGAGCGCCCGGCGGCCCGCGTCGTCCCGCGCGTAGTAGACGTGCCCATCCACGAACGGGATGCTCCGGTCGTGCGCGCCCACGTCCGCGTCCTGGTTCGCGTAGAACGTGCCGTCTGGAGCCTGGAGGAAGCGCTCCAGATAGCGGGCGATGCCGCGTGCGTCCTCCAGGAGCGCGGGCGTCCGCAGCAGGGCCCAGGCCCGCGCGTAGGCCTCCAGGTTGGATGCCTGCATGAACATCAGCTTCTCGAAGTGGGGCGCCTTCCAGTGGGGCGCCGCCGAGTATTGATAGACGCCGCCCCACACGGGGTCGAGCACCGCGCGCTGCCGCTCCAGCGTGAGGATGATGCGCTCACGCGCCGCCGCATCCCCGCGCGCGGCGCGGAGCACCTCGAACTCCACGTTGGCCCCGAGCGGCGCCTTCTGGGTGCGGCCCCAGCCGCCCTCCTTCGGGTCGTACCAGCCGTCCAGGTCCCGGGCGACGCTGGCGGTCACCCACGGCAGCATCGCGGGGACGGCGGGCAGGTCCAGCGGCAGCGGGCGCGCGGTGTCGCGGGCCTCCACCTCCAGGGCCTCCACGCGTTGGAGCAGGGCGCGCAGTCGCTCCGGCGCGAGGTAGCCCCGGTACCTGCCCACCTCCTCCGCGTCGGGCGTGAGGAGGATGGTGGCGGGCCAGCCGTAATCCACCCAGCGTTCGGCGAGGTCCGGCCGCGCGTCCACGTCCACGCGGATGGCCACGAAGCGTTCGCGCAGCAGCCGGCCCACCTCGGTGTCGCGGTAGGTCGTCTCGTCCATCACGTGGCACCAATGGCACCACTCGGCGGCGCCATCGACCAGGATGTAGCGGCCCTCGCGCTTCGCCCGCGCGAAGGCCTCCGGACCCCAATCCTCCCAGGTGAACGCGGGTGTCTGCCCAAGCGCCCGGGCCCGGACGATGTCCACCTCCGGGGGCGTACCGGCCCGGACGTGGCCTCCGGGCGCGGCGGCGCGGTGGCAGGCGGACAGGGTGAGCATGATGGCGAGCGCGAGGCGCGGTGGAGCACGGTGCATGTGCTTCACGGTACGGCCCCGGGGCCCGGATGGTTTCACCGGGTGTCAGGGCCGGGGGCCGTGGGGTGAGCTTCACGTCGAACACGCGCGGTCGCGGACGACGGCGTCGCGCTGGGGCGCTTGGCCCTTCTGACGCGAATGGTGGTCACCCGTGTATGTCGTGTCGGACCCATGCGGGCGGTGGTCCGTGACCCTTGGTTTGTCACGACGGGCGCGGGCTAGGCTTTGCTCCTCAAGTCCAGTCGGTTGCAAAGCCAGGACGGCTCGCGCAGGCCTTGCGTCAGCAAGGAGCTGCGTGCTCCGCGGAGAGGTGAAGTTGCCCCGGTTTCGTGGAGTCCCACCCGCTGTGCGAAAAGGGTCCCACGATGCCGAAGTCACGCCCCCCATACCCTCCGGAGTTCCGTGAGCGGGTCGTCGAGCTGATGAAGGCCGGCCGGT
>NZ_RAWI01000511.1 GCF_003612125.1 Corallococcus praedator | reverse complement strand
GAGGGGGCGGGGGGGCGGCCGAATCCTACAAACAGAACCTACATGCAGCAAGGTGACCTTATGACACCCATTGGTGGGGTCAAAATCGAGCCTGTCGCATGTTTCAGCCGCGCGAGCCCTCCCGACCTCCGCCGCGCTGCGGCACGACGAACGGGGCCTGCGTCAAACCAGGGCCGCCAAAGACATCCACCCACCGCACCCAAATACGAGCAAATCGACATAAATAAGACATTCCAGAACTTTCTAGCTGCGGGCTGTTAGAAGGCGACCATGAATCGAGCCCCTTCCCTGCCCCTGTCTCGCCCGCCGTCCCTTTCGCGCTGGAGCGTCCTCGCGCTCCTTGGCGTGTTCGCGCTGACGCTGGGCGCTTGTAGCGATGCCACCCCCATCGACGAAGCGCGCGCGCTGGAGACGGGCGAGGAGGTGACGGTGGAGGGCCACGTCTCCGTGCAGCCCGGCGCGTTCGTCTCCGCCCTGGGGGACGAGGGCTTCGCGCTGCAGGACGACACGGGAGGCATCTACGTGAAGCTGGACCCGAAGCAGACCTTCGGGTTGGGCGCGCACGTGCGCGTCACCGGCACGCTGGATGAGCAGAACCAGCTTCGCATCCTCAAGGCCGTGGCCGCGGACGTGAAGGTGCTCTCCGGAACGCAGCTGGTGTCCGCCAAGGACGTGACGACCGGCGGCGTGAACGAGTCCGTGGAGGGGCAGCTCATCAGCGTCTCCGGCGCCATCACCCAGGCGTTCGTGGACGACTCGCCGTACGGCTACAAGCTCTACATCAACGATGGAACGGGCGAGGTGCAGGTGTTCGTGCACGTGTCGGCCGGCTTCGACAAGGCGGCGCTGCAGGAGCTCACGGTGGGGCAGCGGCTCCGCGTCGTGGGGCTGGCCGCGCAGTATGAGACCACCTACGAGGTGGCGCCCCGGATGCCCGCGGACTTGAGCGTCCTGCCGTAGCGCGGTCCGCCATGGCTGGAGGTCCTGGCACACCCAGTGCCAGTTCCGGGACGGTCGGGCCGTTGGCTTTCGTGCACTCGCCGCGAGGCCCACCTCCTGGCGTATCCACTCGCCAACGCGTGCCTGAAGGGCGAACAGGCGGGCAGGTCCCAACCGTACCGGCAGTGCCAATCCATCGGGGTCCCTGGCGGACGAACGAGGGCTGGCATGGACGCACTTCGAGGAACAGCGGTGGTCTTGTTCGCATGCGCGAGCGTGCTCGGGCCGGGCGCCGCATGGGCCCAGGCCCCGGGCGAGGATGACTCCGGCGACATGATGTCGGAGGAGAAGCTGGAGGCGCTGCTCGACACGCCCAGCGCGCAGCCGTCACAGGACGAGCTGACGGCGGAGGCCTTTGGTCCGGAGCGGCTGACCTCCTACTTCGCCGAAGGGCTGCTGGCGCGGGCGCGGGCGGAGTTCGACCGGGGCCGGTACAAGTCGGCGCGGGCCCTGCTCGCGACGGAAGCGCCCCCTTCCCTTCCCGGCCGCTACCTCCAGGCCCAGAGCGCGTTCCTCGCGCGGGACTTCACCACCGCGGCCGCGGAGTTCACGGCGCTGGCGGAGGACTACGCCCCGCTGCGCGACCACTGCCTGATGCGGGCCGCGCAGTCCCATGAGCGCCTGCGCAAACCGCTGCGCGCGGCGGAGCAGTACGGCGCCGTGTCCACGGGCTCTCCGCTGTACCCGGAGGCCCGCTTCGCCATGGCGCGCGTGCTCAAGCGCCAGTTGCGCATCCCCGAGGCCCTGACGGCGCTGCAGGAGTTCATCGACAGCCGCCAGGCGCGCGGGCCGGACGCGCTCCGGATGAAGGCGCTGCTGGAGTACTGCGAGCTGGCTCGCGCGGCGGGCCAGTACAACGCCGAGCACCGCGCGCTGCTGGAGGTCTGGGCCACGGCTCCAATGTCGCCCGCGGCGGACCGCGCTCGCGCGCTGCTGCGGGACCTGCCCCTGCCCATGAAGTGGCGCGTGCGCCGGGCGGAGGCGCTGGTGGAGCTGCACCAGAACACGGCGGCGATGACGATGCTGTCCCGTTCGGGCCCTCGCACGGAGCTTCCGGACGAGCTGGCCTGCCGCGCCCAGCTCACCCTGGGCCGGGCCCTGCGCAAGGAGCGCCAGCACCGCCGCGCCATCCAGGTCCTGGAGCCGGTGGCCCGCGAATGCCTTTCGCCCGAGCAGCGTCCGCAGGCGCTCTACCTGCTGGCCTATTCGCAGTCGGTGGTCCAGCCCGAGGCGGCCGTGGAGACGTACGCCACGCTGGCGAAGGACTACCCGGAGCACGGCTACGCCGATGACGCGCTGTTCTTCGAGGCCTGGACGCAGCAGCGCCTGGGACAGGCGGACGAGGCGCTCAAGAACTACGAGGCGCTGGCGCGGCGCTACCCCGCCGGCAACTTCGCCGCCGAGGCCCTGTTCCGCGCCTTCTGGCTGCACTCGCGCAAGGGTGAGACGCAGCAGGGTCTGGCGTCGCTGATGGCGGTGGAGCAGCTTCCGGAGACGGCCCGCACCGACGATGCCCTGTGGCGGGCGCGCTACTGGCAGGCGCGCGTGCAGGAGTCTGGCGGCGCGACCGACGCGGCGCTGGCGCGCTACGAGCTCATCGCCACCGAGCGTCCCACGGCGTGGTACGGCCTGCTGTCCCGGACCCGGCTCGCGCAGCAGGCCCCGGAGCGGCTGGCGCGCATGATGGAGGCCGCCGCGGCCCCGGCGGCGGTGACGAAGGCGGTCGCGGGCGTGCCGACGAGCGCCCCCGGAACCGACGAGGTCTGGCCCCTGCCCCCCGGCCCGCTCCAGAAGGATCCGCGCTTCTCCGCGGGCGTGGAGCTCTTGCGCCTGGGACAGCCGGGCGTGGTGGAGGAGCTGCTCGCGGTGGACACGCGGGGCCTCGCGGAAGCGCCCGCGCGGCTGCTCTACCAGACGATGCGCCGCACCGGCCGGGGACGGGCCACGCGGCAGGTGGCGCGCGTGTCGCTGCGCCAGGAAGCCTCCGGGCCGCTGAGCGCCGCGTCGCGACCGGTGTGGGAGGCCACGTGGCCGCTCGCGTTCCGTCCGCTCATCCAGAGCCACTCGCGCGCGGCGCGCGTGGATCCGGACCTGCTGCAGGGCCTCATCCGCGAGGAGAGCCGGTTCAACCCGCGCGCCCGCTCCTCCACCGGCGCCCTGGGGCTCGCGCAGCTCATGCCCGCGACGGCGCGGCAGGTGGCGGACTCGCTCAAGATGGCCGCCGTGGACGAGGCGTCCCTCCTCCAGCCCGCGCAGAACATCCGCCTGGGCGCGGCGTACCTGGGCCAGCTGCTCAAGCACTTCGACGGCAATCCCGCCTACGCGGTGGCCGCCTACAACGCGGGCCCGGCGGCGGTGGAGCGCTGGCGCCGCGCCCTGCCCCAGGCGGAGCTGGACGAGTGGGTGGAGCACATCGCCTTCGAGGAGACCCGCGACTACGTCAAGCGCGTGCTCGGCAGCTACAGCGCCTACAAGCTGCTCTACGCGAACCAGCTCCCCACGTCGTTCCAGCCCGCGCGCAAGGTCCCGCTGGAGGCCACGCACATGCCGAAGGTGAGCCCCGCGACGGGCACCGGCGGCAGCGGCAAGAACGTGGCGACGCCGACGTCCTCCATCTCCGGCGGCCGGTAGGAACTCGGGACTCCGGCCGGCGGCCATGCCTCCCGGCCGGACCCGCGCGCTATGGCGTGATCCGCTGCGCCACCGCGCTGGTCATGATCAGCGAGGCCCGCGTGGACGCGCTCATCACCGACGCGGGCGCGCTCACGCTGAACGGCTGCTGGCGGAAGAAGTCCGTCTCCCGCTGCGCGAACTCCATGATGTTGCTGATCGTCGCGGGCCGGTTCAGCAGCTCCCGCTGGGCCTCGTAGAAGTCGCCCACCTGGCCGGCGGCGGCCTCGCGGCCCGCGGCCTGTCCCGCGCGGCCCTGCTCTCCGGCGCGCTCCAGCAGGCTCGGCGCGGCGGCAGCCATTCCCGGAACGGCGAGGGCCGCGGCGCTCGGCGCGGCGCCGATGCCGTACCCCACCGCGCCCAGCGTCTGCATCGCGCCTGACAGCAGCGGACGGATGGCCGCACCCACGGAGCCCGGGGGACTCTGCCGCGTCACCTCCAGGGCCCGCTCCCGCTGCCCCAGGGGCGCGGGGCCTTCCGTGCCCGTGAGGTTCACCGGAGGAGGCGCACCGGGCGGCACGAAGCCGTCCTGCTGGAGCGCCACCTGCGTCTCCGTCGGGACAGAGGCGGATTCGGGCGTCGCGGTGCGAGCCTCCGCCACGTCCTCCACCGGATTGGAAACAGGGCGGGTGACGCCCCGGCTGCCGACAGGACCGATGTTTCCCATGGGCCCCGAGGCTACCACGGAGGTGCCTCGACACCGGACGGAATGAACGTCCCGTCCGGCGTCAGGAGCGGTGTGGCGGGAAGTGCTACTTCGCGCCTTCGGGCAGCGTGATGGATTCCGAACGGACGATGAGCTCGTTGGCCACCGCGTTCACGTCGATGCCCGTGAAGTGACGGTACGGGTAGGCGCCGTCCGCGATGGTCTCCACGAACTCCACCTCGTCACCCACGACGGGCTTGCCATTCACGTCCACCGTGAAGGTGTTCTTCACCGCGCCCACGCGCCACACGCACGCGCCCACGTCCGACGCCGCGCGCTTCGACAGACCGTCGATGTCGAAGTCGTTCAGGAAGTGGTGGTTCATCTCCGCCCAACGGAGGAAGTCCCGCCAGTTGGTGAAGGTGATCACCATGCCGGCCGGCTGGTGGCTGGTCCCCTGGAGCACGCCGCCCAGGTAGACGTTCATCGCGTAGCGGGAACCGCCCGGCGAGCCCGTGAACGTGGGCGCCATGGTGACCGTGTCCGCCTCGCGGCCCGGGGTGATCTTCAGCGTGCTGACCACCTGATCCGCGTCACGCGCGGACAACTGGAGCCCGCCCCTCGCGCCCAGGCTCACCGCGCTGCGCTGCTCCCACTTCACCGCCTTCGTGAAGGTGCTGGCGACACCGTCCGTCTTCGCCGCGAGACCGGAGACCAGCAGGCCCTCCGTGCTGGACGCGAGCCTCGCCTTGCCCAGCGCGCAGCTCGTGATGCCGTCGAACTGCTTGATGCACTGGGACTCCGCCGCGGACTCCTGCGCGTTCAGCGAACCGGAGGGCTGGGAGTCGTCGGCGCCGGCACAGCCCGCCATGGTCAGCAGCATGGAAGCCAGCAGGGAGCCCGTCATCTTCAGGTGCATGCACTACCTCGTCGTGGGGTGAACTGCACTGGCCACCCCTGCACCGCTTGCGCCAACACCCCGAATCTGTCTGTCTTCACTCTTGTGTTTCATGTCATGAGAAATCAGGAGTAGCCTTTGGCGTCACATGAAACAGTGTATTTGTAGCAAGTCGGGTCACAGGGAGAGAAATGACGCGGTGACGGGCTGACGCGAAACTGAAACCTGGATTCAGGGAATGGACCGTGACCGCCCGGGAAGATGCCGCGGCGCACAACTTCTGACCGGCCCGGTCGGATAATCTGGGGAGCGCGGTTCATCCCCTGGACTCCCCCACCATGGCCACGAAGATTCCCGACAGCCCCCGCCCCCTCGCTTCCGTCTCGCGGCTGTCCACGCAGGACGCCCGGGGAGCGCAGCCGCAGGCCAGGAACCGCCCCATCACCTTCAAGGACGGCTTCGAGTCCTCC
>NZ_RAWI01000510.1 GCF_003612125.1 Corallococcus praedator | reverse complement strand
TCCGGGGAGAGGGGGGCACGGCGAGGGGACGGGTGCGGTCGATCGTGCTCATGAAAACCTCCAGCCACCGGGGGACGTGGGCTCAGGTAGGTTATCAGCGCCCTGCCCGGGAAGTTGCGTGTCCATGCCCGCGCCCCCGGGATTCCACCCCACGTCCCTGACGCATCAGGACAATTCCAGACAGCACCCAGCCATCAGCGCCGGGTGACGTGGATGTTGAAGTCGCCGGTGCCCAGGGTTCCCCACAAACGCAGCCAGAGCGGGAGGAACGCCTCGGTGCCCCGGGCGGTGGTGATGTCTCCCAGGTCGATGACGTGCTTCCAGCCGAAGCCCTCCGTGAGCAGCTGCTTCACGCGGGCCTTGGCGTCCGCGTCGTTGCCAGACACGAAGACGTCGTGATCTCCGGGCACGCGCGAGGGATCCACCATCACGTGGCAGTTCATGGTGTTGAGCGCCTTGACCACCTTGAGGGACGGGAAGGCGCGCTGCAGTTGTTCGCCCAGCGAATCCGTGGGGGCGGTGGACAGCACCGGCGGCATGCCCTTCGTGAAGTCGAGCGGGTTGGACACGTCCACCAGCACCTTGCCGCGCAGGGCCTCCTCGCCCGCGGCCTTCAGCACGTCCAGCGAGGCATTGCCCAGCGTGGCGTTGAAGAGCAGCTCCGAGAACGCCGCCGCGTCCGCGAACGTCCCCTGCGACGCCTTGCCCCCGGCCTTCTTCACCCACGCCGTGGCCTTCGGATTGTCCGCGGTGCGCGAGCCCATCCGCACCTCGTGGCCCAGTGCCACCAGCTTGCTGCCCAGCGCTTCACCCACCATGCCCGTGCCCAGGATCGCGATCCGCATGTCGACTTCCTCCGTGTGGACACCACGTTAATCGTCAACCCCGGGGTGGGGTGAGCACCCGGAAGTTGAACCATCGTCAACTCCGGGTTGACAATCTGGCCCATGGACCTGTTCACCGGGGTGTTGCCGTTCCTCCACGTCGCGGAGGAGCGGAGCTTCCGCAAGGCGGCGGAGCGCCTGGGCGTCTCCGTGGCGGCGGTGAGCAAGGCGGTGCGGCGGCTGGAGGAGGAGCTGGGCGCGAGGCTCCTGGAGCGCACCTCGCGCCACGTGGCCCTCACCCCCGAGGGCGCGGCGTTCCTGGAGCGCGCGAAGGAGGCGGTGGCGCAGCTCCGGGCGGCGCGGGAGACGGTGTCCCAGGCCCACCTGGCGCCCCGGGGACCGCTGACGGTGACGCTGCCCTTCATCCTGGGGCCGGTGCTGTTGCCGCGACTGGCGAGGCTCCAGGCGCGTCATCCCCAGCTCACGTTGCACGTGCGGATGAGCGACCGGCTGAGCCGGTTGGTGGAGGAACAGGTCGACGTGGCCATCCGGCTGGGGGACCTGGAGGACTCCAGCCTCGTGGCGCGGCGGCTGTTGCGCACGCGCTGGATGACGCTCGCGTCACCGACCTATCTGGCGCGGCACGGAACACCGGAGCGCCCGTCCGACCTGGAGCACCATGCGTGCCTGAAGTTCGTGGATCCGCGCGGGCTCACCCGCGAGTGGCGTTTCCTGGAGGCTCCGGGCGGCGCGGAGGCCGTGGTGCGCACGCGCGCCTCCATCGACGTCGATCACGGCCCGGCGCTGCTGGAACTGGCCGCCGCCGGGGCCGGGCTCTGCCAGGTGCTGGACTTCATGAGCGATGCGCGGATGCGGGAGGGCACCCTGGTGGAGGTGCTCGCGGATCACGCGGCGCAGGGGCCGCCGGTCCACGCGCTGTGCCTGCCGGGACGTCAGGCCGTGCCCCGCGTCCGCGCGCTGCTCCAACTGCTCACGGAGGAGCTGCGCCTCACGGCGTGGTGAGCGGAACCTTGGCGCCCGCCAGCGCTCGGGCGGTCGCCGCGTCTCCGGCCTCCACTTCCGGAAGGGGAGCCTCCACGGCGGCTTCGTTGACCTCCTTGTAGAACCGGCGGCCGAAGACGACGCCCAGCACCAGCGAGACGACCATGCCCACCGCGGCCACCGCCGTCATCACCGTGCGGCCCTGCGCCAGCCCGCTGCCGAACTGCGCGGTGAGGAAGGTGCCGGGGATGGTGCCCAGCACCACGCCCAGCACGGAGGGCCAGAAGCGCGCGCCGCTCGCCGCGCCCGCCGCCAGCATGATGTCCGTGGGACACAGCGGGTTGATGCACGCCAGGAACGTGAACTGGAAGTCGTGGCGCTTCGCCGCCTTGGCGATCGCCGGGTACTTGCTGCCGGCCAGCCGCTGCATCGGCCGGGTGCCCAGCTTGCGGGCAAGAAAGTAGAGCAGGGTGGCGGACAGGAAGCTGCCCGTTAGTGAATAGAGGGTTGCTGCGAGCGTCCCGAACATCATCCCACCCACCGCGGTGAGGACCTGTCCGGGCAGCAACGTCAGGGGCCGGATCGCCAGGAAGCCCACGTAAGCCAGGGGCGCGTAGTCGCCCAGGGGCAACAGCAGCTCGCGGATGGTGCGCTGATCGATGAAGTCCGGCCCCAACAGCCGGAGCATCACCAGACCGCCGATGGACACGACCATGGGTGCGAGGATCCGCAGCCAGGTCGACACCGCACTCCTGCCACTCGCCACCGCAACCTCCCCCAAGAGCGCCGGACGGTTGTGTCAGGCGTTGCGCACAAGGTGGGAACCGAGCAGGGAATCGGCAATGTGATCCGAATTGTTGTGAACAATGAGAGCGTCCTGCCGGGCAATCACCCGTCCAGTCCGGACGCCCAGCGTCCTCGACAAGCGCGCGGAATCCTTGGGGATTATGCATGCAATGTCAGGACAGAACGGCTGGCGGTGTACGGAGCTTGCTTGCATCGGGGCGCTTCCGTCCCAAGGTTTCAGGCAAGGGACACCGAGGCGCGGACGGGGTTGGTAGTCACCGAGAGGAGATACGGACATGTCGGACAAGGACAACAAGGGCAGCATGACGGTGGCCGAGGCGGGGCGTAAGGGCGGCGAGACGGTCCGCAACGAGCGCGGTCGCGAGTTCTACGAGACCATCGGCCGCAAGGGCGGCGCCACGGTGAAGGCAGAGCGCGGTCGCTCCTTCTACGAGGAGATCGGTCGCAAGGGCGGAGAGACCGTCAAGGCCGAGCGCGGTGCCAAGTTCTACGAGGAGATCGGCAAGAAGGGTGGCGACCGCGTCAAGGCCACCCGGGGACCGAACTTCTACGAGGAGATCGGCCGCAAGGGCGGTCAGAAGGTCAAGAAGCTCATTGAGGAAGGCAAGCGCGCGGCGCTGGCGGCGAAGAACGCCCAGGAAGCCGCCGCCGCGGGCGGAGCCGCGCCCCAGCAGGAGGGGGCCGCTCCCGTCACGCCGCCGGAGCCGACCACGCCCGGCAACGAGTAACGGGGGACAGGACGCGCGCTCTTCCGGTATGAGGGTCGCGTGTACCTGGTCATCACGTTCCTCGAGCAGGTGGAGACGACCGAGCGGGCGATCGGTCGGCTCCGGGAGTTTGGCATCCCGGAGCCGCTGGTCATCCGGGCGCGCAGCGCGGCTGCCGCCCTGTCCGCGGAGGTGCCGGTGTTCGCCGGCCTGCGCAGCCTCGCGCTGGGCGCGGACGAGGACCGCATCGTGCTCGTGAGCGTGCTGCCCACCCTCCCCGCGGAGGAGATGGAGCGGCTGCTCCAGCGCGTGCAATTGGAAATGGACGCGGACGATCCGCCCATGGGTCGCCTGGTGGCCCTGCCCGTGCTGGCGGCCCCCACCCACCGGCGTTGATGACGCGCGGGGGCGCGCGGGTGTAAGCACCCCTGGTGCAAGCGCTGCTCGTCTTCCTCATCGTCGCGGCGTTGTCGCTGCTCGCGTCGAGCCGTTCGCTGCTCGACCCGGCCCGCTTCCCGGCCCTGGCGCAGCTGGCGGCGAGCGGCCTGCTGTTCCTCATCTTCGGTGCGCTGCTGGGGCCGTCCCTGCTGGGCGTGCTCACCGCGCGCAACCTGGACTCGCTCCGGCCCCTGGTGGCCCTGGGGCTAGGGACGGGGGGCGTGCTCTTGGGGCTCAACCTGGAGCCCCGGCTCTTGCGCCTGTTGCCCCGACCCGTCTACGCGGCGGCGGTGGCGCACGCGGGCACGGCCTTCTTGTTCGTGGCGCTGCCCCTGTCGGTGCCGCTGGTGCTGTCCATGGGCCTGCGTCCCCTGGTGGCGGTGGGCGCGGCGGCGCTGTTGGGCGCGGCGGCGAGCCTGTCCTCGGGACACTTCGCGGTGCTGGGCTACCGCAACGGGCGGCTGGAGCGCTCGCGCGGGCTGGGCGTCGCGCTGCTCACGATGATGGACGACGCGGTGGGGCTGGGCGTGCTCGCGCTGGGGCTCGTGCTGGGCGCCACCGGCAACGCGGCGGAAGGGCTGGGCCTCTTGGGGCTGGCGCTGCTGCTGGGCGTGGCGTGCGGCGCGCTCCTGGCGTTCCTCACCCATTCGCTGAAGGACCCGGCGGAGCAGACCACGGTGACGCTGGGCATGGTGGCGCTGGTGGGCGGCGCGGCGGCGTACCTGCGGCTGTCGGCCCTGCTGGCCGGCGTGGCGTGCGGCGCGACGCTGGCGCTGATGGGCGGACGCACGGCGGAGCGGGTGGCCCGGGCGCTGTCGCGGGTGGAGCGCCCCACGTACCTGGTGCTGGTGTTCATGGTGGGCTGTCACCTGCACGCGCGCGACCTGGCGGCCTGGGCGCTCCTGCCCGCGTTCGTGGGCCTGCGGTTCGTGGGCAAGGTGCTGGGCGGCCACTTCGCGCAGCGGCTCACGCGGGGCGTGCTCGATCTGCCCCCGCAGTTCGGCTACGCGCTCATCGCCCAGGGCGGCCTCGCGCTGTGCATCGTCGCGGAATACGTGCTGCTGGTGCCGGGCTCGCTGTCGCAGCGGGTGCTGGACGTGGTGGCGGTGGGCGCGGTCGTCAACGAGATGCTCGCGCACGGCGCCTTCCGGCACGTGCTGGGCGCGGAGCAGACGCCCCGGAAGACGGACGCTCCGCCCGCGGCCCCTGGCGATGCCCCGGGCAGTGACGCGGGGGTGGCGACGTGAAGGGGTCCGTCTTCCGGCTGCTGCTGCTGGTGGCGCTGCTCGCGGCCATCACCCAGGCCCAGGCGATGCGCGCGGACGCGGGCACGCCCGTGCTGCTGGCGGCGGGCGCGCTGCTGTTGTGCGGCCTGTTCGCGGGCAAGGTGGCCAAGGGCCTGGGCCTGCCGCGCCTCACCGGCTACCTGCTGGTGGGCGTGGCGGTGGGGCCCTACGCGCTGGGCTTCATCCCGGGCGCGGGCGTGAAGGGGCTGGAGCTGGTGAAGGGGCTGGCGGTGAGCCTCATCGCGCTGGTGGCGGGCACGGAGCTGCACCTGGGCCTCCTGCGGCGCGTGGGCGCGCGCGTGGCCCTGCTCTGCGCGGCGGTGTGCGGGGCGACGTTCGTGGTGTGCTTCGGGGCGACGTTCGCGCTCAAGCCATTCCTGCCGTTCCTCGCGCCGCTGACGCTGCCCCAGGCGCTGGCGGTGAGCGCGCTCCTGTCCACGGTGATGGTGTCGTTCTCCCCCACGGTCACCATCGCCATCGTTCAGGAGACGTCCGCCAAGGGCTCGTTCACGGAGTTCCTGATGGCGCTGGTCATCATCGGGGACCTGTTCGTGATGGTGGCCTTCGGGCTGGCGGCGGGCATCACCCGGGCGACGTTCGGCGACGGGTTGGACGTGGCGGCGCTGGTGGGC
>NZ_RAWI01000050.1 GCF_003612125.1 Corallococcus praedator | reverse complement strand
GCGTCGAGGCCGCGGCCCCCCGCCGCGCCCGCCGTGACTCCACCCGCGCCGCCGCCGCCGCCGCCCTGCTTGCCGTTGAAGGTTCCGTTCTTGCCCTGGGACGTGGCACACGCCTGGTTGCCGCCCGCGCCTGGCTCCACGTTGTTGGTGATGTCCGCGCGGCCGTTGACGAAGATGGAGTGCGTCAGCGTCGCGTCGCCATACACGGCCAGGATGACGGGGCGCGTCCCCAGGATCCGCAGATCCCCTCCCAGGTTCAGGGTCCGCACCGGGATGACCACCGCATCGGGATACCCGGCGGCCTGCGGGGTGGGCAGGAACCGGATCAGTTCCGGGTTCACGACGGAGGTGGGGACGTCCCACTGCAACGTGTCCGAATCGAGCGTCACATTGCCCGTGGTGATGAGCTCCCGGATGTCCGTCGGCTGGATGTCGTCCGGCGTGAAGTTGTGGGTGGGGAACGGGAAGGGGCGGCAGGCTCCGTCGGGCAGGCACACGCCGGGGCTGCCATTGGGGGTGTTGCCGCAGGGCATGTTGAGCTGCGTCGGATCCACTTCGAACTGGCACCCCGTGCTGGGGCTGCAGGCCTGCTGGAGTCGGAAGCACGGCGGGGGCGTGCAGGTCGTGGGCGTGCTCACGCACTGGCCCATTCCATTACAGCGTTCATCCGTGGTGCACAGGTCGCCATCCTCACAGGTCGTCGAGGTCGGCTTGGGCAGGTAGGAACACTGGCCGCTGGTCGGCTCGCAGGTGCCCAGGGATTCCTGGCAGGCGGTGCTCGTGGGCTGGTCGCACTTCTTCGGCGTGCCGACACAGTTCAGGTTGGCGTCGCACGTCTTGCCGAGCATGCAGGCGTTGCCGTTGTCACACGGCAGGCCCACCTGGGAGGGCCCCGGAACACACATGCCGGTGCTGGATTCGCACGACAGCCGGGGCGCGCAGGCGTTCGGTGACTGGTCGCACACGACGGGAACACCGCCCCCGCACTCCGCCGCCGCTCCCACGCCGATGCACCGCTTGTTCGTGGTGCACTTGTCGCCGCCCGTGCAGGTCTTCTCCGCGCAGTCACGGTCCTCGCACGCCTTGAGGGTGTCGCAGTCGTAGTCGACCGTATCGCTGCACTGCTCCACGGCTCCGGGATGGACGTCCTTGCGGCTCTCATCGCAGTCGGGCTGACCGGTCCACGTCAGGCCCACGCCCGAGGGCGAGCCGTCCCCGTCCTGATCCACCGCCACCAGCTTCACGTCGAAGCGGGCGAACTCCCGGGGCGGAATCGCGATGGGGGACTCGCTGGGGAAGCGCTCCACGGCGGGCCCGGCGCAGCGGTTGTTCTCCACGGCCGCGAACGAGGACACCGTCACGCCCAGCTCGCGATCCCACTCCGGCTTGCGGAGCACCGCGACCAGGACCTGCTTCGTCGCGTCGTTCTTGAACTGGCCCTGGACGATGTCCGTCCCACCGCGCGGGCCCTGCGTGTCCTGCACCTCCACGCGCACGCACGCCGGCTTGTAGGAGCCGTACTCCACGGTGACGCGGAGGGCGCCCTCTTCAGGGGCCTTCTCGCGACAGGCGCTCAGCAACACCACGCATCCCAACAGGCAGAGCCGATACATGGTGCGGCACTGTATCCAACAGCGCTCAACCCTCCGAATCCCGTCGGGAAGGAGTGGGAGGGTGGGGTGTCGCGGACAGGGAGCGGGGCCGCTGGGACCCCGGCTCCCGGCTTGTCTTCAGGGGCGGCTCAGGGCGCTGTACAGCCCCCGGTGGCGGGCGGGCTGATCACGGCGCCGGCCGTCGAGCAGCTCTGGACGCTGCGCAGGTGGATGTAGCCGACGGCGCCACCGCCACCGCCACCGCCGCCTTCGAAGCCATTCTTGGCGCCGCCATTGCTGCCCACTTGAGGCGCGGTGGTGCCCGCGCCTCCCGCGCCGCCGTCTCCAGCGCTTTCGCTCGCGCTCTGGCCGCCCGCGGCTGGGGTGGCCTCGTCGTCGGCGCCGTGGGCTCCCGCCGCGCCGTTGTCGCTGTCATTGCCCTTCGCCGTGCCGCTCTCGCCGCCGCCGCCGCCATTGGCCGTGAGCCGGGCGTCGGCGGTCAGGGTCACCTGGAAGGCCTCCAGCACCACGCGGCCTCCGCTGCCACCGCCGCCGCCGCCAGCCCCTGACACATGCCCTCGCGCTGGGACCACCTCTTCGACCTCAAGCCCATCCCCCTCGTGGACCACCTGCTGGAGGAGGTGGCGCGGCTGCTCGCCAACGACCTGGGCACCTGGCCTCCGCCCGTCCAGGACCTGGACCCCGCCACCCTGGGGGAGTTCGCCCCGCTGTTCACGCAAGTCACCCGGCGCCCCGCCCCGGCCGTCTACACGGAGGCCCTGCGGCTCGCGCGCTGGGACCTGGGCCGTGAGTTCGACGCGTTCGACGACTACATGCGCAACAAGCGCTACCTGGAGCGGGGCCTGGCCCCCGACGACCGCGTCCCCCTGCTCTTCCTCACCCGCTGGCTGACGGAGCAGATGCTGGGCCTGGGCGAGGCCACCCAGGGGCGCGTCAAACGCCCGCTGATGCAGGCCTGCCTGGACCGGGTGGAAGCCCGGCTGGACGCCCCGCCACCGCTGCCCCAGGCCTGAGTCCAGACGGACGCCCGGCGGCCCGGACGCCCTTCCCCGGGCGCTTCCGGGACGTTCCGGTGCCGTAGGAGCCGGGGGTCTCCAGGTGTTTCCTTGCGGGAGCTTGTCAGGAGGGAGGCGACTGCCCTAAGCCCACATCCCATGTCGCAGCCCGTGGACACCGCCCCCGAAGATCGCCGCAAGCGCCTGATGCTCCTCGCGGGGCTGTGGGTGGCCATCGCGTTGATGCTCTTCACGCTGCGCTCGGTGGTGATGCCCTTCGCGGGCGCGGCGCTCATCGCGTACCTGGTGCAGCCGCTGGTGGGGCGCATCACCCGGTGGAACCTGGGCGGCCGCTCCGTGCCGCGCTGGGTGGCCATCCTGATGATCTATTCGGGCTTCTTCCTCGCGGTGTACCTGTTCTTCATCGCGCTGGTGCCGCAGCTGTACCGCGAGGTGGCGCGCATCAGCCGGGAGATGGCGGGCTTCGCCAGCGCGCTCACGCCGGAGCACGTGCAGTCGCTCGCGCAGCGCGCGGAGACGTGGCTCAACGTGTACGGCATCCCCGTGGCCCTGTCGGACCGGGCCATGGAGGGCGCGGCGGCGGGCACCTCCGGTGGCTTCAGCCTCGCGTTGGACCTGGAGCAGATGCTCACCGACGCGGTGGCCCGCGGCACGACGCTCGTGCGCGAGAACATGTCGGACATCGTCAACGTGTCGCGCCGCATCGTCACCGAGGTGCTGGCCGGCGTGTTCATGCTGTTCTTCATCCTGATGGTCGCCGCGTTCTTCTCCATCGACGCGCAGGCCATCCGCCGCTACTTCGGCACGCTGGTGCCCGCGGAGTTCCTCCCCGACGCGAAGACGCTGGTGGCGAACATCGACCGCTCGCTGTCCGGCGTGGTGCGCGGGCAGGTCACCATCTGCCTCGTCAACGGGGGCCTCACGCTGGTGGGCCTGCTGCTGTTCGGCGTGAAGTTCGCGTTCCTGCTGGCCACCATCGCCACGCTCTTCAGCCTCATCCCCATCTTCGGCACCATCATCAGCTCGGTGCCCATCGTCCTCATCGCGCTGGCGGACGGCGTGCAGAAGGCCTTCGCGCTCCTCTTGTGGATCGTCGGCATCCACGCGCTGGAGGCCTACTTCCTCAACCCGAAGATCATGGGCGAGGCCGCGCGCATCCACCCCGTGGTGGTGGCCTTCTCCCTCATCGCGGGCGAGAAGCTCTTCGGCCTCTGGGGCGCCCTCTTCGCCGTGCCGGTGGCCTCCATCCTCGTGGCCTGCTTCGACTACGCGCGCCTCAAGGCCCAGCCGCCCCCGCTGGTGACGCCCGCCGTGCAGCAACCCGTCGTTTCCCCGGACGCCGCTCCGGCGGCCTGATCCGCGCCGTCACCGGTAGGTGTCCAGGGCCCCAATCGTCCACCGGTGAAAAACCTCGGCGGAGCGGCCCACATGCCCCTGGCCATCCGGGAGCGCAGTGACTACTTCCACGCACTCCTCCGCCTTTGAGGACCGTGTGATGCCCCCGAGCCCCCCCGACGCCCCGGACTTCCGGAGCCTGTTCGAAGCCTCGCCCAATCCGTACCTGGTGCTGACGCCCGGGCTCCAGATTGTCGCGGTGACGGACGCGTACCTGCGCGCCACCCAGACGCGCCGAGAGGCCATCCTGGGCCGCCACATCTTCGACGTCTTCCCCAACAACCCCCAGGACCCGACGGCCAACGGCGTGAGCAACCTGCGCGCGTCCCTGGAGCGCGTCATCAAGACGGGCGCCCCGGACGCGATGGCGGTCCAGAAGTACGACATCCCCCGCTCCGGCTCCGTGGGCGACGGGTTCGACGTGCGCTACTGGAGCCCGCTGAACTCGCCCGTGTTCGGCGTGGACGGGAAGCTGAGCCACATCATCCACCGAGTCGAGGACGTGACGGACTTCATCCTCCTGAAGAACCAGGGCACCGAACAGGACCGCCAGCACCAGGCGCTCCAGGCCCGCGCGGGGGAGATGGAAGAGGAGATCTTCCGCCGCGCGCAGCAGATCCAGGAAGCCAACCAGCAGCTGCGCACCGCGAACGAGCAACTGGGGGAACTGGACCGGCTGAAGTCGGAGTTCTTCGCCAACGTCAGCCACGAGTTCCGCACGCCGCTGACGCTGATGCTGGGCCCCACCGAGGACCTGCTCGCCGGACGCTCGGGCGCGCTGCCGGCCGAGGCCCGCAGGGAGCTGGAGCGCGTGCACCGCAACGCGGGACGCCTGCTCAAGCTGGTGAACGCGCTGTTGGACCTGTCGCGCCTGGAGGCCGGGCCCCGGGAGGAGCGCTTCGTGCCCTCCGACCTGGCGGCGCTGACGGCGGACGCGGCGAGCAGCTTCCGCTCCGCCATGGAGCGCACGGGCCTCCAGCTCACGGTGGACTGTCCCCCGCTGTCGGAGCCCGTGTACGTGGCGCCGGACCTGTGGGAGCAGATCGTCCTCAACCTGGTCTCCAACGCGTTCAAGTTCACGCTCCAGGGCGGCGTCACGCTGCGCCTGCGGGAGCGCGGCCGGCGGGTGGTGCTGGAGGTGGAGGACACGGGCTCGGGCATCCCCGCGCAGGAGCTGCCCCGCCTCTTCGAGCGCTTCCACCGCGTGCCGGGCACCGCGTCGCGCACGCACGAGGGCACGGGCATCGGGCTCGCGCTGGTGCAGGAGTTCGCGCGGCTGCACGGCGGCACGGTGGCGGTGCGCAGCACGGAGGGCCAGGGCACGACCTTCACCGTGGAGCTGCCCCTGGGCCACGCGCACCTGCCCCCGGAGCGGATCCGCACCACGGCCCGTCCGCGCTCCGCGGCGCGCGAGGCCACGACGGCCTACGTCCAGGAAGCGCTGCTGTGGAACGTCTCCAAGCCGAAGGAGCAGACGCTGTCGAACCGCGCGCCCGCGCCCGCCCCGGCAATCCGCGCGCAGGAGCTGATGCCGCGCGCGCGCATCCTGCTGGTGGACGACAACCGGGACATGCGCGACTACATCCAGCGCGTGCTCTCCACCGACTATGACGTGGAGACGGTGACGGACGGAGAGAAGGGGCTGGAGTCAGCGCTGGCCCGGCCTCCGGACCTGGTGTTGTCCGACGTGATGATGCCGCGCCTGGACGGCGTGGGCCTGCTGCGGGCCCTGCGCGCGGCACCGCAAACGCGGGAGCTGCCCATCCTGCTCTTGTCCGCGAAGGCGGGCGAGCAGGCCACCGTGCAGGGCCTGTCCTCCGGCGCGGACGACTACCTGGTGAAGCCCTTCTCCGCCGGAGAGCTGCTCGCGCGCATCGCCTCCAACCTGAAGCTCGCGCGGATGCGCCGGGAGATGGCCGACGAGCGCGCGCGCGCGGAAGGGCTGACCGAAGCCCTGCGCGCCCGCGACGACTTCCTCTCCGTGGCGGCGCACGAGCTGCGCACCCCGCTGGCCGCCTTCCAACTGCACCTGGAGCTGCTGGAGCGCGGCCTGGGCCGGGACGCGCCGACCAAGGCGCTGGAGCGGCTGAAGCAGGCCCGGGCCTTCATCCGGAGGCTGGCGCTGCTGGTGGATGTGCTGATGGACGTGTCGCAGATCACCAGCGGCCGGCTGAAGCTCTCCCGCACGGACGTGGACCTCGCGGATTTGCTGGTGGAGGTGACGCGCTTCGCGGAGGAGGAGGCGCGCCGCGAGGGCACGCGGCTCACCGTCTCCGTGAACGGGCCGGTGACGGGCCCGTTCGACCCTTCGCGCATCTCCCAGGTGGTGCACAACCTGGTGGCCAACGCGCTGAAGTTCGGCCGGGGCAAGCCGGTGGAGGTGACGCTGCAACCGGACGGAGAGGTGGTGCGCCTGAGCGTGGTGGACCACGGCATCGGCATCAAGCCGGAGGACCGCGAGCGCATCTTCGAGCGCTTCGAGCGCGCGGTGTCCACGCACCACTACGGCGGCCTGGGCCTGGGCCTGTGGGTGTCACGGCAGGTGGTGGAAGCGCACCAGGGCTGCATCGACGTGGAGGACACGCCGGGCGGCGGCACCACGTTCCGCGTGACGCTGCCGTTGAAGGACGCGGAGGCCCCGGGGCCCGAGTCCGCCACCGGGTAGAAAGGGCGACTGGAGCGGACCGCGCGCGGCGCCGGCTACTGGCAGGCGCCGGCGCAGCGCGCGTTGCGGCACACCGGGATGCAGCGGCCGCAGTCGATGCTGTCCGGGGGACACGTCCCGTCGCACCGCACGCCGGCGCAGTTGGGACCTTCCGTGCGGTGGGTGACGGCATTGCCCTCACCGCAGCACGCGCTCGCCACGCAATCCGAGTCGTCGTAGCAGACCTGACTGGAGAGCACCGGGGGCGCATCCTCCAGCGGCAGGTCTTCCACGCCCAGGTCACACCCCGCCATCAGGCCCAGGGTGACGCCCGCGACGGCGCGGGCGAGGAAACGAAGGACGTGGGCACGACGCATGTGGGGCTCCCGGGCCAGGGTCAGCGGTTCATCGAGCCCAGGAACTCCGCGTTCGCCGCCGTCGGACGCATGTGCTTGAGCACGAACTCCATCGCGTCGATGGGGGTGAAGGGGTGGAGCACCTGGCGCAACGCCGTAATGCGCACCAGGTCCGATTGCGACAAGAGGAGTTCCTCCTTGCGGGTGCCGGATTTGTTGATGTCGAGCGTTGGGAAGATGCGCTTCTCCATCAACTTCCGATCCAGGACGATTTCGGAGTTACCCGTGCCCTTGAACTCCTCGAAAATCACTTCATCCATGCGGCTGCCCGTGTCGATGAGGGCCGTGCCGATGATGGTGAGGCTGCCGCCCTCCTCGATGTTGCGCGCGGCGCCGAAGAAGCGCTTGGGCTTGTGGAGCGCGTTGGCGTCCACGCCGCCGGAGAGGATCTTCCCGGACGCCGGCACCACCGTGTTGTAGGCGCGGGCGAGCCGGGTGATGGAGTCCAGCAGGATGCACACGTCGTACTTCTGTTCGACCAGGCGCTTGGCCTTGTCGATGACCATCTCCGCCACCTGCACGTGGCGCGTGGCGGGCTCGTCGAAGGTGGAGGAGACCACCTCGCCGCGCACGCTGCGCTCCATGTCGGTGACTTCCTCCGGGCGCTCATCCACCAGCAGCACGATGAGGTAGACGTCCGGGTGGTTGCGGCTGATGGCGTGCGCGATGTTCTGCAGCAGCACCGTCTTGCCCGCCTTGGGGGGCGCGACGATGAGACAGCGCTGGCCCAGACCGATGGGGCAGAACATGTCGATGATGCGCGTGGTCATCTCCGACGACTCGTGCTCCAGCTTGAGCTTGCGCGTCGGATACAGCGGCGTGAGGTTGTCGAACAGGATGCGCTCGCGCGCAGCCTCGGACGTGGGGTCCGCGAAGTTGACCGTGTCCACCTTCTGCAGCGCGAAGAAGCGCTCGCCCTCGCGGGGCTGGCGGATGGGGCCCGTCACCGTGTCGCCGGGGCGCAGCGTGAAGCGGCGCACCTGGGACGGCGACACGTAGATGTCGTCCGGGGACGGCTGGTAGTCGCTGTCCGCGCTGCGCAGGAACCCGAAGCCGTCGCTGAGCAGTTCGAGGACGCCCTCGGCGTGGACCTCGAAGCGCTTGTCCGCGATGCCACCCAGCAGCGCGAAGATGAGGTCCTGCTTCTTCAGGCCCTGGTAGCCGTCGATGCCCACGTCCTGGGCCATCTTCGACAGTTCGACGATCTTCATCCGCTTCAGGTCATTGAGCTTGATGACCTGCATCGGAGCGCCGTCGCGGCTGACCTCCGTGATGGCGGGGGACTCGGCGGACTCCTGCGGCGCGGGCGTCGCGGAGGCCGTGTCCTCGGGCTCCTCGGCGCGGATCTCCTGGAGCTCGTCGTCGCGCACGGGGCGGGAGATGGGCGTGAGCACCGGGCGGGGCGCTTCGGCCACCACCTCCGGCGCCTCCTCCACGGGCGCCTCTTCGCGGCGGGCCGGGGCACGGCGCGAGCGGGGCGCGGGCTTCTCCGCCTCCTTCGCCGCCGCGCGCTTGCGGCGGGGCTTCTCCTCCGCGGCGACGAACGGGGGCGCGACTACCTTCTCTCGGGGGGAACGGGCTTTGGCCATGACGGTCAGCAGACGGAATGGGGGGAATCGCCCGAAGGCTCGGGCAGGCTGTACGCGGGACGCTGTCCGTCCGCGCGGCGCTCGGAAGCACCTTCCAGGAGGGCAGCACCACCCGGGTCCCTGATGGGGACCGGAGGGCGCGTGGGCCTGTGGTTGGGAAGAGACGGCGCGGGGGGACCCCTGCGCCAGGAACCGCTCTGGAAACTATTGACCCCCTCCAGAGCTGTCAAGGCATCCGTGCCTTGCACCACCCCGTTTTTCAGGGGGTTGCACCGGAGGGAGGGGGTATTGCGAACAGGGAAACCGCTATGTAGCTGAAATTCGGGGCAGCTGGGATGCCCGAGGCGCCCTCGCCGGGTGGAACACGCATGCCCGGGTCCCCCTTCCCATCCGCCGGTGGAGTTTCCCGGTCTGGACGGGGCCGCGCGCCGGGAGGGGTCCGCGCGTCCAACGCTGGAGGTTGGCAACGTACGAAGGGGGCGGGACTCCTGTCGCTCCCTCGTGGAGCGGTCCTGTCAGGTGGGCTCGCTAGAGTGGTCCTCCTCCGATGAGGGGCGTGCGCATCCTGGCCGCGCTGCCGAATTGGGGTAAGGACAACACCCCGTGGACACCTTCCCGAAAGCCGAAGCCCGCGCCCGAGCGCTCCGTCAGGAGCTGGCCCACCACAACCACCGCTACTACGTGCTGGACGCGCCGGAGATCAGCGACGCGCAGTACGACACGCTGATGCGGGAGCTGCAGGCGCTGGAGGAGAAGCACCCCCAGCTCGCCACGCCGGACTCGCCCACCCAGCGCGTGGGCGGCGCGGCGGTGGAGGACTTCGGGCAGGTGGTGCACAGCGCGCAGATGCTGTCGCTGGCGAACATCTTCGACGACGAGGGGCTCACGGAGTTCGACGACCGCGTGCGCAAGCTGACCGGCCTGCCGCAGGTGGGCTACGTGTGCGAGCCCAAGCTGGACGGCCTGGCCATCTCGCTGCGCTTCGAAGAGGGCCGCTTCATCCAGGGCGCCACCCGGGGCGACGGCACGACGGGCGAGGACGTCACGTCCAACCTGCGCACCATCAAGAGCCTGCCCCTGGAGCTGTTCCCCCAGGACGGCGTGAAGGTGCCCAGGCGGCTGGAGGTGCGCGGCGAGGTCTTCATCCGCAAGGAGGACTTCCGCAAGCTCAACGAGAAGCGCGAGGAGCAGGGCGAGCCGCTCTTCGCCAACCCGCGCAACGCCGCCGCGGGCAGCCTGCGCCAGTTGGATCCCAAGGAGACCGCCGCCCGGCCCCTCTCCGTCTACCTGTACGAGTGCGGCCCCAGCGACGGCCTGCCCGCGTTCAAGACGCACACCGAGAAGCTGGAGTACCTGAGGACGCTGGGCCTGCCCATCAACCGCTACCAGCCCGCCGAGGGCGCGGACGGCATCCGCCAGCGCTACGACGAGTCCCTCAAGGGCCGCCACGCCCTGCCCTTCGAGGTGGACGGCATGGTGGTGAAGGTGGACGACGAGGACCTGCGTCGTCGCCTGGGACAGGTGTCCAAGAGCCCGCGCTGGGCCGTGGCCTACAAGTTCCCGCCGGAGGAGGAGTCCACGCTGGTGCAGGACATTGGCATCCAGGTGGGCCGCACGGGCGCGCTCACGCCGGTGGCGCACCTGAAGCCGGTGAAGGTGGGCGGCGTGATGGTGTCGCGCGCCACGCTGCACAACGAGGACGAGCTGCGCCGCAAGGACGTGCGCAAGGGCGACACCGTCTTCGTGCGCCGCGCCGGTGATGTGATTCCGGAGATCGTCACGGTGGTGCTGTCCAAGCGCCCGGAGGACTCCCAGCCCTTCGCCTTCCCCACCCACTGCCCGGTGTGCGGCGCGGTGGCGGCGAAGGACGAGGACGGCGCCATCATCCGCTGCACGGGCGCGTCCTGCCCCGCGCAGCTTGTGGAGAAGGTGCGCCACTTCGCCAGCCGCATCGCGATGGACATCGAAGGCCTGGGCGACAAGCTGGCCACCCAGCTCGTCACCGCCGGTCAGGTGAAGACGTTCGCGGACCTCTTCGCGCTGACGAAGGAGTCGTTGCTCAAGCTGGAGCGCATGGGGGAGAAGAGCGCGGAGAACCTGCTGGCCTCCATCGAAGGGTCCAAGCGCACCACCCAGCGCCGCTTCCTGTACTCCCTGGGCATCCGCCACGTGGGCGACTCCACGGCCCGGGCGCTGGCGGAGGCGTTCCCCCAGGTGAAGACGCTCTTCACCGCGAGCCTGGAGGACATCAGCCGGGTGAAGGACGTGGGCCCCGTGATGGCCCAGGTCATCCATACCTTCTTCCAGGAGCCGCAGAACCAGGCCACCATCCAGTCCCTGCTGGACGCGGGCGTGACGCCGGCGCCGCCGGAGGTCTCCACCGGAGGCCCCTTCGTGGGCAAGACGGTGGTGCTCACCGGGACGATGGCCGGGATGGCGCGCGAGCAGGCCAAGGAGGAGGTCGAGCGGCGGGGCGGAAAGGTGTCTGGAAGTGTCTCACGCAAGACCGATTTCGTGGTCGCGGGCGAGGACGCCGGCTCCAAGCTGAAGAAGGCGCAGGAACTCGGGGTAAGAATCCTAGATGAGCAGGCGTTCCTCCAGATGCTAGAAGGGAACGCCAGAGCATGAGGCCCAAGGCATGAGCACGCAGCGCCGGGCGACCCTGCGCATCCAGGGCACGGTCCAGGGAGTCTCCTTCCGGGAGAGCTCCCGCGCCGAGGCGCTGCGGCTGGGCCTGAGCGGCTGGGTGCGCAACCGGAGCGACGGCTCCGTGGAGGCCACGGTGGAAGGCGAGCCCGCTGCGCTGGAAGACTTCGTAAGCTGGTGCCACCAGGGTCCCCGCACGGCGCGCGTCACGCACGTGGCGCGCACGGACGGGGAAGCCACTGGCGAGTTCCGCACCTTCACGGTGGAGCGCACCTCATGACGTCCTACGGCCTCGCGTCCCTGCCGGCCATGCTGGGCATCCGCTCCGGCACCAAGGTTTCCATCATCAACCCGCCCCGGGGCTTCGTGCAGAAGCTCAACCCGCTGCCGGACGGGGTGGAGTTCCTCGTCACGGCCCAGACGGGGCTGGACGTCATCCTCTTCTTCACCCAGGACGCCACGGAGCTGGTGCAGCGGCTGCCCGCGCTGTCGCGCGCAACCACCCTCACCGGTGGCATCTGGGTCTGCTGGGCGACCGCCGAAGGCCCGAAGACGCACCTGTCCGAGGAGTTCGTGCGGCACGCGGCGCTCGACATCGGGCTGGTGGACAACAAGATCTGCGTCATCGACGAGACCTGGACCGCCCTGCGGCTGGTGCGCCGGCCGCGCGGGAAGCTGGACAAGCCCGAGGGCCGCAAGCAGGCCCCCGCCCAGGCCTGAGGCCCCCGAAAAGGCTCCGTTTCGGCCTGGATGCCCTGGGGGCGGGCCCCGGGGCCATCTGCCAGACAGTGGATGAACGGGCGCTTCTTGCCTTTACACACCTGGAGGGGCGTGGAAAACTCTCCGTGTTTCTGGGTGGTTGTGTGACGCCCCGCGTTGGCGGGACATCAGGCCCAGGCTGGAATTTCGACGGGTTGCGCTTCCGGTCTCCTCCGGATGTCCCTGCTGCTCCGGGGCCCCCAGACGCCCCCCCAAGGTGGCCCACGATGGGCACCGACCGGGTGTGGAAGAGGGGGCGGACGGCACGGGCGTGGTGGAGACCTCGAGCGCTTGAAGAGAAGCAGCCCCGCCCGGCACGGTGCCGGTCGCAATGCGGGGCGACATGAACTCGGAGGAGCAGGCGGTGATGTCCTCGGCCCTCACCCAGACGATGCGTTCTCCCTCCGGTGATTCCGGTGGGCGTCCACACGTCGGAGGGCCACCAACCGCCGCTCCCCTCGCAGCGTGCTCGGAGGTGTGGCGTCTTGCCGCCCCCCGTCCGGTGAGGTCCCCCCTACCGCGCGCGCTTCCAGGATTCATCCATGAGCAGTGTGCTCGTCATCAATGCCGCGGGTCGGGAGACCCGGGTGGCGCTCGTCGAGGGCGGCCATATCGCGGAGTTCTACCTCGAGCGTAAGAAGGACAAGGGCGTCGTCGGAAACATCTACAAGGGCCGTGTCGTCCGGGTGCTCCCGGGCATGCAGGCGGCTTTTGTCGACATCGGGTTGGAGAAGGCCGCCTTCCTGTACGTCAGCGACGTCGTCTACGACCCGGACTTCGCCCGCGCCCAGTTCGAGCTGACCGAGGGCGAACACGAGGACGCGCCGGAGGTCCCCACCGAATCCGAGGCGGACACCCTCGAGGCCGCCGCGGCCACGGTGCCGGACAAGGGCGCGCACGCCCTGCCCGCCGGCACGGAAGCAGCTCCGGCCGCCGCCGTGGAGCCCGCGCTCGCGCTGGACGCCCAGGCGGCTGCGCCAGCGGCTCCCCAGGAAGCGCCCCCTGCGGCTGCCCAGGAAGCCCAGGAGACGGCGTCCGCGCCGGCTCCCGCCGCGACCGAGCCCGCCGCCGAGGCCCAGGCTCCCGTCGCGGAGTCGGAGCTTCCCCCGGCCTTCGTCATCGAGGAGACGCAGGTCACGGTGTCCACCGCCTCCGTGGCGGTGCCGCTGTCGGACGCGGGCCTCCCGCCGGACGCGTCCCCCACGGTGGTGCAGGAGACGCCCGCGGAGAGCCTCACCGTCGCCGCCCTCAGCGAGGGCAGCGTGGCGCAGGCCGGTGAAGCCTCCACCGAGGCCGCCGAGCCGCCGCCGCACGCCGCGCGAGGCCCGGGAGGCCCGCGAGCCGCGCGCCCGGGATGGCCGCGAGAAGGAGAAGGAGAAGGAGAAGGAGAAGGACAAGCGCCGCCAGGAGGGCCCTCCGCGCCGCGAGAAGCGCGACGACGACAAGGAGAAGCCCAAGCAGCGCAAGACGGACAAGATTGAAGACCTGCTGAAGGTCGGCCAGGAGGTGGTGGTCCAGATCTCCAAGGACCCCATCGGCACCAAGGGTGCTCGGCTCACCTCGCACATCTCCATCCCCGGCCGTCACCTGGTGTTCATGCCCACGGTGGACCACGTGGGCATCAGCCGCCGCATCTCCAACGAGAAGGAGCGCCGGCGGCTGCGCGACATCGTGGACCGGCTGCGGCCGCCCGGCACGGGCTTCATCGTGCGCACGGTGGCGGAGAACGTTCCCCAGGAGAAGCTGGAGAGCGACATCCGGTTCCTCATCGAGGTGTGGAACCAGGTGGTGCGCCGCAACGAGAAGCGCGGCGGACCGGGCCTGCTGCACCCCGACCTGGACCTCATCCTGCGCGCCACGCGCGACCTGTTCGCCCACGACGTGGAGAAGCTCGTCGTGGACGATGCGGAGGAGTACGAGCGCATCCAGGGCTTCGTCACCGCGCAGGACCCGGCGCTGCGCGACCGCGTGGTGCTGCACGAGACGGACGAGCCCGTCTTCGACGCCTATGGCATCGAGCAGGAGCTGCAGCGCGCCACCCAGCGCAAGGTGTGGCTGAAGAGCGGCGGCTACCTGATCATCGACCAGGCGGAGGCGCTCACCGCCATCGACGTCAACTCGGGCCGCTACGTCGGCAAGAAGAGCCTCGAGGAGACGATCACCAAGATCAACGTCGAGGCGGCCAAGGAGATCGTCTACCAGCTGCGGCTGCGCAACATCGGCGGCATCATCATCTGCGACTTCATCGACATGGAGAAGGCGCAGAACCGCGACAAGGTCTTCAAGTCGCTGCAGGAAGCGCTGGGCCGCGACAAGGCCAAGACGAACGTGCTGCGCATCTCCGAGCTGGGCCTGGTGGAGATGACGCGCAAGCGCGTGCGCGAGTCCATTGGCCGCGTGCTGCATGAGGACTGCCCCTACTGCGACGGCAAGGGCTTCGTGAAGACGGCCACCACGGTGGCGTACGAAATCTTCCGGGAGATCCGCCGCGAGGCGCCGGGCTACAAGGACTCCACGCTCGTCATCAACTGCAACGCGGAGGTCGCGCGCCTCTTGCAGGGCGAGGAGCGCAACGAGCTGCGGCACCTGATGGACCGCTACAACAAGTCCATCCAGGTCAAGGCGCAGCAGAACTACCACCGCGAGCAGTACGACATCTACGGCCGGTCAGCCACGGGCCCCGAGCACAAGGTGGCCTCGTCGCCGGGCTCCGGTGACGGCGAGCTGGCGATGCAGCAGCGCCGCCCGGAGAACGCCTACGGCGGTGGTGGCGGCGGCGGTGGCGGCCGACAGGACCAGGGCCGGCGTGGACGCGACCGGGACCGCGGCGGCGGCGGTGGCGGCGGCGGAGAACGCGGTGGCGAGCGCGGCGCGGAGAGCCGTGGCGGTGGCGGCGGAGAACGCGGTGGCGAGCGCGGCGGCGGCGACCGTCGCGAGGGCCGGCGTCCCGAGCGCGGTGGCGGCGGTGGGGGCGACCGCAACCGGGGTGGCGAGCGCGGCGAGCAGCGTCGCGGCGGTGAAGGCCGAGGCGGTTCCCAGGGAGGCTCCAACAACAACGGCGGAAACGGCGGAGGCTCTGGTGGCCCGCCTCCGGCGGCATCCGGAGGAGGCTCCTCGGAGTCGTCCGGCGGGGGCAGCGAGGCCTGACGTCGGTGAGCGGCGCCGCTGCCTGAGCGCGGCTCGCGTGTGACAGCGAAGGCCCGGTGGGGTTCATCCCCGCCGGGCTTTCTCTTTGGCCTGGGCGGGTGGCAGGCCACGTGGCGCCGGGGCTTCGGCGGGCCCGGGTCCGGCCACCTGCCCACCGGCCGACCAGGCACACGGGCCCGCGCGTGCACCGTGGTGGGGGCCACATCGTGGGGTGGGTGGACTGGTCCCCCGGGCCCGAGTTTGGTTACGGTGGCACTTCCACACCGGGGGGTGTCGTCGCCCGTCGGTCCATCTGAATCCCCCAGGATGACCCGCCCCCTTCCGCGCTTCCGCATGCTTCTGGAACCCGGTGGCCTGCCCTCGCCCGGGCGGGAACACCTCCGGAGGAGCCCGTGCACGTGAAGCGGGGCCTGGGGTGGCGCTATCGGCAGGGGCTGGTCCGGCTGCGGACCTGGACGCGCACGACAGCGTCCCGCGTGTGGGCCCCGGTGGCGCGCACGTCCGGAGGCCGGTTCGCGACGGACATCTTCCTCGCGGGGCGCACGGTGGCGCGCGGCTTCATGGGCGAGAACCTGCGCCTTCGCGCCGCGGCGCTCACGTACATCAGCATGTTCTCGCTGGTGCCCCTGCTGACGGTGGGGCTCGTGCTGCTGCGCACGCTGCACCAGGAGCAGTTCCAGAAGAAGCTGCGCTTCGTCATCTCCGAGGTCCTGGCGCCGGGGGTCAGCGAGGAGTCCGCCGCCCTGCTCGACCGGTTCCTGCACCCGGGCAGCTCCATCGCGGTGGGCAGCGTGGGCTTCCTCGCGGTGCTGTTGTCGGCGGGCTCGCTGCTGCGCCACATCGACGGCGCGGTGAACGAGCTGTGGGGCATCCGGCGCCAGCGCCCGTGGCTGACGCGCCTGTCCATCTACGCGGGCCTGCTGCTGCTGGGGCCCATCTTCCTGGCCATCTCGTTCTCGGGCACGGGCCGGGTCCGCGTGCTGCTGCAGACCCACGCTCCCTCCGCGCCGCTGTTCATCGCGCTGGGCACCATGCTCATCGCCATCGGCAGCCTGACGCTGCTGTACCTCTGGACACCCTTCGCCCACGTCCGCGTGCGCTCGGCGCTGGCCGGCGGGCTGGTGGCCGGCGTGGGGTGGATGCTGGCGAAGCAGGTGTACGCCGAGTTCGCCGCGCGCAGCTTCCTCTACAACCCGCTGTACGCGTCGCTGGGCGCCCTGCCCCTGTTCCTCGCCTGGGTGTACGTGAGCTGGCTGGTGATGCTGTTCGGCGCGCGGCTGTCCTACGCGGTGGAGCATGTGTCCTTCCGCGACTCGCTCTTCGCCTTCGGCAGCCATCCGCGCGCGTATGAGCTGGTGGCCGCCCGCATTGCCCAGGACGTCACCCTGTGCTGGGTGGATGGGCTGACGCCGCCCCTGCCACGGGAGCTGGCCACGCGCCTGCGCGTCCCCGAATCGCTGGTGCACGAGGTCGTCGACCGGCTGGTGGAGGGCCGCCTGCTGGAGCGGGGGCGCCGGGGTGGGCTGCGGCCGGCGAGGGACCCCGCCGAGCTCACGCTCGCGGACAGCACGCTCGCGGTGCACGGGGTGATGATCTCCGGAGGCCCTGAAACCTGGACGGGCCCCCGGGCCCCAGGCTTCGAACAGTTCGAGCCCCTGTTCCAGGCGGCCGACTGCGCGGGGGTGGACCTGCTGCGCCGTACCCGGTGGTTGGATCTCGTGACGCCCCTGCGTCCGGGGCTGCTCGCCCCGGTCGCCCCGGAGGCACCCAAGGCAGCGGCTGGCAGCGGAAATCCGTAACGTTTTTAGAGGGTTGGGAGCCTACCCGGCTTGCAAGGAGGAGGTGTTCTGTTATGTATTCGGGACTCGACCACGGGCCACAGAGCCCTGTCACCAAGGGGTCACGGGGTTTGCGGGAGCGTCCGATGCTCAAGTCCGATCTGATCAACATCCTCGTTGCCAAACGAGGCGTGACCCAGAAGCAGGCTGAAGCAACCATCGAGACGATTTTCGAGTCGATGAAGGACGCGCTCTGCCGCGGCGAGAACATCGAGATTCGCGGGCTTGGCGCCTTCCACGTGAAGAACTACCAGGGCTACCAGGGCCGCAACCCGAAGACGGGTCAGGTCATCCCGGTGAAGCCCAAGCGCGGCCTGCTCTTCCGTACGGGCAAGGAACTGCGCGACCGCGTCAACCGTCCCGCCCCCCTCCAGGCCCAGACGGACCTGCCGCCCTCCGAGTTCAAGGGCAGCAGCGGCACCGGGACCCTGTAGGGCCGGCGCGGTAGCAGCGCCACTGCCTCACCGCCCCACGGCGACGGGCGTCAGCCGGCCGATGGGGCGAATCTGCAGGTCGCCGTCCAGCTCGCCGTAGGTGAGCACCGCCACCTCCGGGAACGGGCCCTCGCACAGCTTGCGCAGCGGCCTGCGGATGTCCGGGGCCGTGAGCAGCACGGCCCGGCCGCCGGTGGCGATCTGCCGCACCCCTTCCAGGATTTCGACGACGCGCTCCGGCTCCGGCGAGGGCCCCCGAGGCCCGCTGGCGCGCAGCACCTCCTCCACCTCCGGGTCCACCAGATACGCGTACAGCGGGCCCGTGGGCGCGAACTGGTGGCTCAGGTAGCGGTGCAGGGCCTGACGGCAGCGCTCGGCCAGGGCGGTCGCGTCCCCTTCGGTGGTAGGGGCCACCAGGGCCTCCAGGATGGCGCGCAGATCCCGGATGCTCACCTGCTCCTGCACGAGCCGCCGCAACACGTCCACCAGCAGCGGCAGCGGCACCTTCAGCAGCGCCTCCTTCACCAGCACGGGCGCCTGGGCCTCCAGCCCCTCCAGCAGCCCCTGCACCTCCTGGAGCCCCAGGAGCGCGGAGGCGCGAAGGCGGAGCACCGCGCGCAGGTGGTCCGCGATGAGCTCCGAGGGCTTGCGCAGGGGCACCTGGGCCAACTCCAGCCGGGAACGGGCACCCTCCGCGACACGGCTGATGGAACGGCCGGTGACGGGCTCCACGGAGGCCTCCGCCTGGACCTCCAGGAAGGCCAGCTCCCCGGGCGGGACGAGCGCATAGAGGGCCGCGGGCTGCAGCACGCCCCCACCGGCGGGCACCTCGTCAAGGAGGAGGCGGTATTCGCCCGGCCCCAGGTACGCGGCCTGGGTCCTCACGCGGATGCCGGGGATGCGCACGCCCAGTTCGAAGAAGAGCTCGTCGCGCACCCCGTTCAGCACCGTGTGCACGAAGGCCCCCCCGTCGGCTTCCGCGAGGGGCGTCAGCAGCGAGGACAGGTCCAGCGTGAGCGGGGCCACGCCCACCGGCGCCGCCGCGCTCTCCGGAGGCTTGCCCGCCGCGCCGACGGGAACGGAGGCTCCCGCCGGAGTCCCCTCCTTCGCCAGGGCCTTGTCGGAGGCCTCCGGTGACTTGCGCCGCAGCGCATATCCCAGCCCCCCGAGGCCCGCGGCCAGGGCGAGGAAGGTCAGGTGCGGCATGCCCGGCATGAGGGCCAGCGCGACGCACAGCCCCGCGACGATGCCCAGCGTCCGGGGGTCCCCGAAGAACTGGGTGCCAATCTCCGTGCCCAGCGAGTCCTCCTCCTTCTCCGACGCCACCCGCGTGACGACGAGGCCCGCCGCCACCGCGATGCACAGCGAGGGCACCTGGGACACGAGGCCGTCACCGATGGCGATGAGGGCGAAGGTGGCGGCGGCCTCGGAGAAGGACTGGCCGTTCTGCAACACGCCAATGAGGGTGCCGCCCAGCAGGTTCACCGCGACGATGACCAGTCCCGCGATGACGTCCCCCTTCACGAACTTCATCGCGCCGTCCATGGCGCCGAACATCTGGGACTCGCGCTCCAGGTCGCGCCGCCGACGGCGGGCCGCGTTCTGGTCGATGGCGCCCGCGCGCAGGTCGGCATCGATGGACATCTGCTTGCCGGGCATTGCGTCCAGCGTGAAGCGCGCGGACACCTCCGCCACCCGTTCCGCGCCCTTGGTCACCACCAGCAACTGGACCAGCGTGAGGATGGCGAACACCACCGCGCCCACCACGTAGTCACCGCGCACCACGAACTCGCCGAAGGCCTGGATGACCTCGCCCGCGTGGCCTTCCGACAGCGCCAGCCGCGTGGAGGACACGTTGAGCGACAGCCGGAACAGCGTGGTGAAGAGGAGCAACGTGGGAAACGACGTCACCCGCAGCGCGTCCTTCGCGTGGAGCGCCGCGACCAGCAGCGACACGGCCGCGGCGAGGTTCACCGCGAGCCCCACATCCAGGAGCCAGGCCGGCAGCGGGATGATGAGCGCGCCCAGCACGGCGGCCATCGCCACCGCGAGCACCACGTCCGAGGACTGGCGGGCCTTCAGCAACACCTTCATGAGCGGGTTCATCACGTCTGTCTCCGTGGACGGTCGTCCGTCTCGCGCGTCTCCATCGCGGTCCGCAGCACGACGGCCGCCGCCTGGTACAGCTCCTCGGGAATGGACTCTCCGACGTCGAAGTGGATGAGGCTGCGGGCCAGGGGCACGTCCCGGACCACCGGGATGCCCTGGCGGCGTGCCTCTTCCTTGAGCGCGAGCGCGTCGTCTTCACGGCCCTTGGCCACGAGGTACGGCGCGTCGCACTCGCCCGCTTCGTATCGGAGCGCGACCGCGATGTGCGTGGGATTGACGATCACCGCGGTGGCCTTCTGCACTCCACGTGCCGGTCCCCCCTGCGCGAGCTGCCGGTGCAGGGCCTTCCGCTGTCCCTTGTGGCGCGGGTCCCCCTCGCTTTCCTTGTGCTCCCGCCGGACCTCGTCGCGTGTCATCATCAGGTCGCGCAGATGCCGACGTCGGGCGAGTGCGTAGTCCACGGCGCCGCACCCCAGCACCACCCACGCCAGTTGGACGACCAGCGCCGCGAGCCGGCCGACCAGGAAATCCATCCCCCGCGTCCCGTCGAGCCACGCGGCGCGCAGGGCATCAGGCCCCACCGTCTCCACCTCGCTCCAGCCCCACAGCGCCAACAGCGCCGCCACGAGGAGGGCCTTGCCCATCTCCAGCAAGGGCCGCGTGCTGAAGAGGCGCTTGAGGCCCGCCGCCGGGTTGATGCGTTCGAGCTTCGGGGCGGCATGCCGCGCATCCATCTCGAAGCCCACGGTGGCCACCGACACCGCCAGCGACGCGACGAGCGCTCCCCCCAGCGCGGGTCCGCACAGCCGCACTGCGACCCACGCCCCTTCCTCCCAGGCCCCCGGAAGGGTCTGCTCCAGAAAAAGGCGCGAGGCCCAGTCCTTCAGCCGCGCGAAGCCCTCCGGCGCGAACGCGATGAACCCCAGCAGTCCTCCCAGGGTCACCGCGCTGGAGGACAACATGCGGCTGCGGGGAAACTGGCCCTTGCGCCTCGCTTCCCGCAGCCGGCGGGCGGTGGGCTGTTCCGTCTTCTCCCCGCTCATCGTGCGACCTCGCCCAGCAGCGCCAGCGCGCCTTCGGCCGACACCACCCCCGCGAGCAGTCGCTCACACAGCAGCCCGACGCCCAGCCACAGCAAGGCGCCACCGCCGAGGATGCGCAGCGGCGCGCCCAGTTCCTGGAGGTTCACCTGCGCCGCGGCCCGGGAGGCCATGCCCAGGAAGCAATCCACCGCGAGCGCCGCCGCGGCCACCGGCGCGCCCACCGCCAGTCCCGTGGCCATGGCCCCTCCCACCATCACCACCACGTGGAGGGTCGCGGCTTCAGTGGGCACGAACGCCCCCAGCCGTACCACGCCAAAGCCCCGCAGCAGGGCCGCGATGACCAGCGGGAACAGGGCCCCCGACACCACCCGGGCCACGAGCAGGTGGTACAGCCCGTCGCCCGTGGCGGACTCGCGGCTCCCCGCCATCGGCAGACTCGCCTCCGCGGACGTCCCCCGGAAGAGGTCGATGAAGCGGCCCCCCATCCTCGCCGCGTCGAAGGGCAATGCGGACACGAGGCCCACCGAGACGCCGTAGGCCAGCTCGCGCACCACGAGCGCCGCCATCACGACAGGCGTCTCCACCGGGCCGGAGAAGTCCACGCCTGCTTCAAGGTGCAGGAAGAGTGATAGCGCGAGCACCAGTCCCAGACGGACCGTGGTCGGCGCGGCTTGACCGCCCAGCAACGGGCAGAGGAACGCGATGGGCACGAGCCGCGCCGCGCACAGCGACACCGCGATGACGTGCGGCCCCAGCGTGAGGAGTTGTTCGCTCAGCGCCTCCGGGTTCACAACGCCACATCCGCGATGAGCGTGAGCAGTTGCCGGGTGAAGAGCGTGAGCTGCCCTGCGATCCACGGGCCGGCCAACACCAGCGACAGCACCGCCGCGCACAGCTTGGGGACCACCGACAGCGTGCTCTCCTGCAACTGGGTGGTGGCCTGGAAGAGGCTCATCAAGAAGCCCACCACCATGCTCGCACCAATGGGCGGCAGCGAAGCGAGCACCATCAGCAGCAAGGCCTCGCGCCCCAGCGTGAGCAGGACATCCTGGGTCATGGCATCACCGGTAGCCAAGGATGAGGCCGCGCGCGAGCAGGGCCCAGCCATCCACGGCGACGAAGAGGAGGATCTTGAAGGGCAGGCTCACCTGGCTCGGCGACAGCGTCTGCATGCCCAGCGCGAGCAGCACGTTGGCGATGACCATGTCGAGCACCAGGAAGGGCAGGAAGACGATGAAGCCAATCTGGAAGGCTTCCTTCAGCTCGGTGATGACGAACGCGGGGATGACGACGAACAGGTCGGTCTCCTGCACCTGTTCGGACTCCTCCGGAGGGCGCAGCTCCCGGGCCAGGTCCACGAAGCGTGCACGCTCCTCCGGAGCGCCGTGCTTCATCAGGAAGCCGCGCAGTGGCTCCGTCACATGCTTCGCGGCGGAGACGAGCTGCGCACCGGAGTGCACCTCCTCGTATGCCGCCTGCCCTGCGTCGTACATGCGCTCCATCACCGGCGCCATGATGTGTCCCGTCAGCACCACCGCGAGCCCCGTCAGGACCAGCGTCGGCGGTGCCTGCTGCGTGCCCATCGCCGAGCGGGCCAGGGAGAGCACCACGGCGATCTTCGAGAAGCTCGTCAGCATCAGCACCGCGAACGGCAGCAACGACAGGAGCGCGAGCATCCCCATCATCGCCAGCGGACTGCCCGCGTACGACGCCTGCGCCAGGGACGTCTCCGCCGCGGAGGCGAGCGCGGGCATGAACAGTCCGCAGCCCAAGCCCAGGGCCCTCATCCCCCACCCCGCTTCCGCTGTGCGCCGCACACCGGCCGTGCCCGTTGCGCGCGGGTGAAGAGCACCGTCGTTTCCAGGTCCAGGTCCACCCCGGGCATCGCCGTCGGTCTGGGCGTCAGGGCGGGAGCCACCGCCACACCTCGGGTCTCGTGGATCTCCGCGAAGGTGTCTCCGTACGCGACGAGGTAGCGACGGCCCTCCACCTCCACGAGCGCAAGACCGCAGCGCTGGGAGAGCCCGGTCCGGGTGACGATGCTCAGCGGCTCGGGGCGGGAGGCCCCCTTGTCCCCGGGCTCGCGTCCCTTGCGGACCAGGGCCCACCCCAACCCCGCCAGTGCCAGCGCTCCCACGAGCAGGCGCGAAGTGCCCACCAGCGACAAACCACCCAGGGGCGCGAGCGTCGCCAGTCCCACGAGCAACGCCACCGCGACGAGCAGCCGGCCGCGTGGTGTCCAGGAAGACAGCAAGGCGTTCATCGGCGTGCTCACGGCAGCAACGCCAGGATGCGGGCGCCCACCTCACCCTCGATTTCCACCAACTCCGCACGCGCGACCACGCGGTCGCCCACGCGCAGCAACACCGGGCTGCTCGCGTTGACGTGCAGCGGCAGCAGCGTGCCCGGCTTCAGCGCCGCCAGCTCCGACAGCGGCAACAGCAACCGCGTCAGCTCGATCTCCACATCCACCGGAAGCGGAGGCATCGCCTCGCTCCGCTTGTTCGCCGCCACCATGTCCGACTCCTGTCGGGCCGCGTGCGAGCGCACGCCTCCCGTCGAAAAACCGTCCGCGAGAAACTCGCCGTCGAGCACGAAGCCCCGGGTCACCAACCTGCCCCTGCCCTGGAGACGACCGTCCCGGAGGCGCACGCCCTCGAAGAGCACGACGTCTCCGGCGCTCAGCGCATCCACGGCCGACGGTTGCAGCGGGCTGCGCCCCACGAGACAGCGCGCGGGCACCGAGGCCGTAAGTCCCCGAAGCGCGGCGTCCACCGCAGGCTCCTCCGGCAACTCCTGGAACGCGGTCTGCACGGCCCGTGCGGGCAGGAGCAACCGGCCTCCCGCCTTCAGCCCCGCCACCGACAGGGACAGCGACACCGCCACGTAGGGCTGGCGCGCGTCCACCCGCGTCAGCACATCACTTCGCCGCATCGACACCGCGGACAGCCGGGGCCCCAGCCTCCGCATCCAGGCCTCATGACCACGCATCGCGGCCAGGGCGGACAGCAGCAGGTACACCAGCGTGGACTCCTCCAGCCGCGTCAGCTCGGTCACCGGTCCCGGTCGCAGCCCCGTCCCCGCGAGCCGCGCCAGTGCCGCGAAGACCAGCGGTACCTCCAGCTCCACGATGGCCGTCCCCCCCACCGCCGACAGCTCCACCAGCGCGAACACCACGCCCAGCGCCAGCTCCCGCTCCGGCTGGACCGCCGCGTCCACCAGGTGTCCCGCCACCTCGACGTCCGCGCCCACGTCTCGGGAAAGGGCCGCGCCCACGTCACGCAGAAGCTCCGCGCCCCAACGCGCCACCTGGGGCCGCTGGCCCAGCAACAGGTGCGCACGCGTCAACCGACGTGCGCCCAGCCGGAACGGGCGAGCGGCCTTCCTCGCGGGGCTGGGGGATCTGCCAGGGCTCGTTTCCATCCGGAACTCCGAAGCGGCGAAGGGACACACGTCCCCTGTGCACGGACGCGACCAGGGGCCGGGACCGTGGAATCAGGGTGTTGGCGGGGTGCGGACGTCCTGTATCGGGATGCGGCGTACCCGGTTCGGGATGGCGCTCCCCCGAACCGGTCCGCTCAGCGCGTGGCCTCGCGAATGCGCCGCTCCGCCAGGGCCACCAGCACCTGCGCCGGCTCGGCGGTCGGTGCGTCCCCATCGAGCTGGGGAAACCGACTGCGGTGATACGGCGGCAGCCTCCGGAAGACCTCCCGACGCAGGGCTTCTGGCACCGACTCCAGCAAGGCGGTCAACCGGTTCGCCGCGTCCGCGCGCTCACCGAACTCCACCGCCACCTTCGCCTGCCGCTGCGCGGAGGGCATGGCGGCGAACCGCTCCAGGTGCCGCAGCGCCCTTCCCGCCTCCGCGTCCACCAGTCCCTCCAACAGCTCCGACGCTCGCTCCCGCGAGAGGACGCAGACCACCAGCGCGATGCGCTCCAGGGGCAGCGACAACGCCGGCAGGGTGAGATCCACCGTCGTCGCGGGCGGCTTCTCCTCGCGAGCAGGCAGGAGCTTCCGCGCCCTGAGCAGCGCCCGCCCCACGCGTGTGGCGTCCATGGCTCCCATGTCCTGCTCAGGCCAGCTTTCGAGCGGAGCCCGGGGTCACCACCGGTCGCGCGGGCGTCGGCGGAGCCGGAGGGGCCGCTGGGGGCTTCTCCGCCAGGGTGCGGAAGTGCCTCCATCGCAGCGTCGTCCAGACGAGCGCACCCGACAGCCCCGTCACCAGCACGCCCAGGAGCGCGAGCAACACCCGCAGCCGCAACGGCACCGGCCCACCCCGGGGCGCTGGTACCTCCACGCGCGTCGTCACCTCGTCCACCAGCAGCGACACCGACTCCGGTGCCAAACCCTCCACGCCCCCCGCGATGAGCTCCCGCAACGTGTCCGCCGACTTGCGCACGCGCGACGCGCCCCCCGGCACCGCGCGCAGCATGGCGGACGCCTTCGACGGCGTGGGCGGCTGCCCCGGCCTCGGCGGCGTTGGCACCACCAGGTGCACCCTCGCCAGCAGCACCCCGTCCACTGTCTGGAGCGTCTTCTCCAGTTCCCGCTCCATCACCCGGACGCGGCAGACCTGCTCCTCCAGCGGAGAGCGCACGAGTCCACTGCCTCCGAACACGTCGCACCCGGACTCCACCGCGAGCCGGGGCAGCCCCAGCTCCGCCAGGATGCGCACCGCGTCCGACGCCTGCGCGTCCGTCACCTCGATGGCCCAGGTGGGTTTCTTGCCCGGCTCGGGCACCTTGCGCGCGTCGAGCCCCCGCTCGACGAGCACCGTCTGCAGCTCGTTGGCCTGACGTTCGTCCAGACCGTGCTGGATGCGCTCCCGACACGCCGAGGCGCCCAGGAGCAGGAGGAAGAAGAGACAGCGGAAGGGAGCGGAACGCATGGGAAAAGGAACTCCTCAAACCTGGGTCTGGAGGACCTGCTTGACGCCGCCGGTGGCCTTCTCGACGACCTTGCCGGCGAGATCGAGCTCCTGGCTGGCGCGGTAGACATGGGCCTGGAGCGCGAGCAGCTCCGTGGGGCTGAACGTGCGGCCGGACTCGGCGAGCTTCAGGATGTGATCCAACCGCTGCTGCGCCTGCCCCACCCGGTCCAACACCTCCACGGCCTGCTGGCTGCGCGCAGCCCGCACCGAGTCCACCCGCGCGCCCGGGGACACCGCCTCCGCACAGCCCGCCTTCGCCCGCTCCACACCTTCGGCCCGCGCGGGCCCCGGGGTCGCCTCCGTGGGCGTCCGCACCGGTCGCGGCGGGCCCTCCGTCGTCACCGGCACGCCACGCGACGCGGGCGTGCGCACCTCCTCCAGCACCTTGCCGAACGTCTCCCGACCTGACTCCAGCGCGGGTGAAGCACCGGCGCCCCCTACGGCTCCCAGCTTGTTGATGGCCATCGCGAACGCGCCTCAGCGGATGTTGTTGATGGCGGCCTTCGCCGAGTCGTGGCGGACCTTCATGATGTTGGAGATGGCGTTGTGCTCGCGGCTCTCCTTCTGCATCTCGTTCTGGAGCGAGAGGTAGGCCATGTTGAACTTCTGGCCCTCCGCGCTCATCAGCTTCTGCGCCTCCAGCATGTCCCAGGCGTCGCCCTGCCCCGTCGGCGACCCGCTCGTCGTCCCCGCCGCGCTGGTGGCGCGCGCCGACGTCGCGGCCATGCCTCCCGTCGCCGCCGTGCCCCCCGTCGCGGACGCGGTCAGCGCCAGCGGTGAGGGCACCGCCGCGGACACAGCGCCGCGCAGGGTGGACGACACCGCCGCGCTGGAGATGACACCCGCGGGCAACATGCCGCCCACGAGCCCGGCGCCCGTGCGCACCACCTCACGCGCCGCCCGCGCGAACGCGGGGCCGAACTCCGTCTGCGGCGTCTGGCGCGGAACGGTCTGGGCGATGCTCAACGAGGAGATGCGGCGGTCGGGTGGTTCCACGAGGTGCCTCCGGCAGTGATTCGCCGGGGCTGCCTTCCACCGTCCGTGCCAGTTCCCAAATGCCTGAAACGACAGGGGCCTTTGTCCCCTCCCCGTCCGCGCATGACTCCGGCGCGCGGGCACCGGGTCCGTGGCGCGGGACGGCGGACGGGAGCCCGAAAACTTGCCTCCGCTCCAACCTGCATCACAGTTGTCGCGTCCTGTCGCACACGAAGGCGAGCACTCCGATGATGACCCCCACTGGCGGACCCCGAACGACCGAGCGCTACCACCCGCGCGTCGAAGCCCGGCTCCAGGTCAAGGTGCTCCTGTCGGGCCGCACCGTGCAGGCGCAGGCGCGCGACATCTCCATGAACGGGCTGTTCCTTCAGGCCCACCCGGCGGATTCGCAGCGCGCGCTCACCATCGCCCTGCCCCTGCCGGGCGACCGGGAGCTCGTCACCATGTGCACCATCCGCCGCCGCGAAGTGGACGGCGTGGCGCTGGAGTTCGGCGAGCTGGACTGGGACGACCTCATCGCCCTGGCCCGCTTCCTCCACCCGCACCTGCCCTGAGTCAGGCGTCCGTCCGCGCCGCGCGCAGCCGCTCCACCAGGTCCATCAGCTCCGCGCCCCGGAAGGGCTTGTGGATGTAGCCGTCCGCGCCCGCCTGCGTCGCGCTCTCCACGTCCGCCTTCTTCGCCTTCGCGGTGAGCATGTAGAGCGGCACCTTCGCCGTGGCCGGGTCGCTCTTCAGGATGCGGCAGACGGAGATGCCGTCCAGTTGCGGCAGCACCACGTCCATCAGGATGAGGTGGAAGGGCTGCGTGCGGGCCAGCTTCAGGCCCTCCAGCCCATGCGCCGCGCACACCACGTCCACCGCGCCGTCGCTCAGCATGGAGCGCACCAGCTCGCGGATGACGGGCTCGTCCTCGACGAGCAGGATGTGGAAGGGTGCCTGGGCGTTGCCAGCCATGGTTCCTCGGGGCCCCTCGTAGGCCATTGCCCCGGCGCCGTCCAGCGCGGTCACGTCCGGAGTTCCCCGTCTGTACGAAAGCGGGCCACGGCCGGTTCTCCAGCCCGGCAAAGGACGCCAGGGTCTCCCCCGCCCCGGCTAGATTTCGGCGATTCCGTCGCGCTCGGCCCAGCCCTCCAGGCCGTTGGGCAGGCGGATGCGCACGTACTTCCCGGTCTCCTCCAGGAGTTGGACCTTCAGGCCGGCGTGCACCTCGAAGAGGGAGCGCGCTTCGGCCCGGGGCAGCTCGCGCGCCACCAGGGTGGAGGCCAGCACCACCGCCTCGTGGACGTTCTGGTGCACCCAGATGTGCGCCCCCAAGAGGAGCCCCGCCGGCACCGCCGCCGTGAGGCACAGCGCCGCCACCACCGCCACCGCCGTGCGCCGCGCCGAGGGGAACACGCGCCGCAGCAGCAGCAGCGCGAAGCCCACGAGCCACGCCGCCAGGAACACCCAGGCCGCCGCCGCGCCGTCCGTCGCCGCCGCCAGCCGGGGCAGGAAGGCCTCATCCGCGGTGGCGCCCACCACCTTGTCCACCTGACGCGCACGCGCCAGGGCCAGGTTCGCCTCCAGGTCCTCCGAGCGACCGCCCTGCTTCCGGGCCTGCTCCAGCGTCAGCACCGCGCGGCCCAGGTCCCCCCGGGCCAGATGCGTGGTGCCCAGGTTGTAGAGCACGTCCGGCCCGCCGAAGCCGTGGGCGAGGAGCTTCTCGTAGCTGGCCTGCGCGGAGGGGTAGTCCTCGCGCACGTAGGCGTCATTGGCCTGTTGGAAGACGGCCTCCGCTTCCTCGGCGGTGTAGTAGCCCTGGGTCGCCGCGTCGCTCATCCCGCCCAGCCTTCCATCACCGCCGCCGCGGTCGCCAGCACCTTGCGTCGCTCGCCCGGGTCCACCCCGCCGCCGTAGCGGCCCAGGTCACAGGCCTCCAGCACGAAGAGCACGCGGGTGCGCGCTTCCGCGCCCACGCCCGCCGCCGCCAGCTTCTCCCCGAGCGCCTCGCGCGTCAGGCCTCCGACGGGCGAGCCGAGCTGCGCCTCCAGGAAGCCGACCATCGCCTTCTCCACCTCCACGTAGAAGGCCCCCGAGTCCGCCCCGGCCTTGAGCTTCTCCGCCTCCGCCAGCCGCTTGCGCGCGGCCTTCGCCTGCTGACGCCCCTGCCCCGCCTGGGAGCGCGAGGCCAGCTGTCCCCGCAGGCCGCCGATGAACGCCACGCCCGCCAGGAGGCCCAGCGGCGCCAGCACGCCCGCCAGGAAGTAGGGCCGCAGCCACACGGGCTGCTCCGGCCCCACGAAGCGCGCCTGGTGACGCACCGGGCGCAGGCCGCTCGCGGTGAGCACGTTCTTCTGCTCGTTGGCCGCGTCCGCCACCTGCGAGGGCGTCATCGTCGACGGCAGCGAGGACACCCCACCCGCGCCCGCCTCCACGGTGACCGTCACCGGGTCGGTGCGCGCCACCTCGTACTGGCGGCGGGTCGGGTCGAAGAAGGGGAACTGCAGCGCGGGCAGCGTGAAGGTGCCCGTGCGCTGCGGCATCACCAGGTACTCCACCACGCGGCGGCCCTGGATGCGGTTGCGGTTGGGCGTGAGCCGGTCCGTCGTGGTGGGCTCATAGATCTTCAGCGCGGCCGGGCCGGTGAGCTTCGGCGGGGTGACGTTCTTCACGTTGCCCACGCCGTCCAGGATGACCTTCACCGTGATGGGCTGTCCCAGTTCCACGCGCGTCTGGGACACGTCCAGCGACAGCCGCCACGTGCCCACGTTCGCGTTGGACATGTTCGGCGGCGCACCGGACGAAGGCAGCGGCCGCACCTTCACCTTCAACGCGTTGGAGATGCGGTGCACCCGGTGTCCCGCGAAGAGGAAGCCCGTGGTGATGTCCGCCTCCGCGGCGCTGATGGACATCGTGCCGGCCTTCACCGGGAACAGCGCGCGGCGGCGCAGGAGATAGGCGCGGTACGGAATGCCGTCCACCACCTTCTGCTCGCCCGTCAGCTGCGTGGGGCTCTCCACCTCCTCCGTCCAGAAGCCCTCCAGCTTGGGCATGGTGACGGCGTCCACGCTGGACAGGTCCACGCGCGAGTAGATGTAGAGCGACAGCGTCGCCTGCTCGCCCACGTAGAGGTCGTCCCGGTCCAGGCTCGCGCGCAGGAACAGGTCCGAGTCCCCGCGCGGAATCACCGGCGCGTCGTCCTCCTGGGGCTCGTCGCGGAACGGATCCGGCGCGTTGCGGAAGTTGCGGAACGGATCCGGCAGCGCGGGCCGGCCGCCCTGCTGCGCCTGGGGCGCGTTGCCCACGCGGCCCTCGCGCACCGTCATCTGGACGGGCTCGGTGCGCAGCGTGCGGCCTCCCACGGTGAGCGTCGAGGGCGGAATCGTCAGCCGGCCCGGGCGCGTGGCGCGCATCAGCAGCTCGTGGCGCGTGATGTCCTGGATGACGGCGGGTCCGCCGCCCGACAGCGAGATGGAGCGCTGGCTGCCGCGCGACGAGGACAGGATCTCGAAGTCGTCGGTTTCGGGCAGGCGCACCTTGCCGTTGGACGGCGCGTCCACCACCACCACGGTGAGCTTGAAGGTGTCGGTGGTGCCCACCTCGGTGCGATCCACCGTCTGGTAGAACTCGATGTCCGCCGCCCACGCCGGCGCCGTGGCCAGGAGGGCGAGCACGGCGAGCAGCGCCGTGCGGCCGCTACCAGTCCTTCTCATTGGGCTTCCTCGGCTTCTTCTTCTGCTGGAAACGCCAGAGCTGGAGATTCTTCTCGTTCTGCTTCATCGCATCCAGCAGGCGCTCGGCCTCCTGCCGGTCGACGTCTCCCTCGGGCGAGCCACCATCGCGCGGGTTCGACTCCGACTCCTCTTCACTCTCGCTGCCGCCGTCCGCGCCGCCGTCCTTCGGGTCGCCTTCGCCGTCGTCGCCGCCGCCGTCGGCTCCACCATCCGCGCCGCCGTCGCCGCCGCCATCCGGGCCACCGTCGCCGCCGCCGTCCGGGGCGCCGCCATCCGTGCCGCCGTCGGAGCCTCCATCCGGACCCGCGTCGGTGCCGCCATCCACCGGCGAGCCTCCGTCTTCCTTCCGGCCGCCGTCCTCGCCTCCGTCCGGACGCCCACCGTCATCCCCGCCGTCCTGGCCTCCGTCCGCGCCACCATCCGGCTGGTTCTGGTTCGGCGGCAGGTCGCGCAGCACGACCTCGTAGTTGTGCCGGGCCAGCGGATCCGTCGGATCCAACGTGAGCGCGCGCCGGTAGGACTTGAGCGCTTCCTTGCGGTCTCCCGCCGTGGCCGCGAGGTTGCCCAGGTTGTACCAGCTCTTCTGCGCCAGGTCGGGCTGGCGCGAGGACTCCGCCACCTGCTTGAACGCCTCGCGCGCTTCCGCCGCGCGGCCCAGCTTCGCCAGCGCGTCCGCGCGGTTGAACTCCACGATGGGATCGCTGGGACGCTCCTTCTTCGCCGCCTCGAAGTCGCGCAGCGCGTCCTCATAGCGTCCCGCCGCGTAGGCCTCGCGTCCGCGCTGCACCAGCGGGTGGTCCTTCTCCAGCGGCCCCACCGCCCACGCCGGCCCCGGCAGGGCCAAGAGTCCCACGAGCCCCGAGGCCACCAGGCGCGTCGCGCGCCGTCGCATCGAACGCGCCTTCATGCCGCCCTCCGACGCGAGGGCAGCAGCATCATGCCCAGCACCAGCAGCACCAGGCCGGGGATGGCGAACAGCTGGAAGCGTTCGTCGTAGCGGACCGTCACGCGGCTCTCCAGCTCGCTCTTCTGCATCTGGTCGATGCGCTCCACCACCTGCCCCATCGCCACGCCGTTGGGTTGGTAGAAGAAGGCGCCGCCCGTCGCGTCCGCGATGGCCGTGAGGCCCGCGCGGTCCAGGCGGGTGATGACCGTGTCACCGTTGCTGTCCTTCTTGTAGTCCACGAACTCGCCGCGCCGGTCATAGACGGGGATGGGCTCACCGGAGTCCGAGCCCACGCCCACCGCGAGCACCTGCACGTGCGCGTCCTTGAGCGCGTCCGTGGCCTCGCGCACCTCGCCGGTGAGGTCCTCGCCGTCCGACAGCAGCACCACCACGCGCTCCTTGGAGCCGCGGTCCGCGTTGTCCAGCACCTGCTTGGCCAGCTTCAGCGCCGCCCCCACGTTGGTGCCGCCCTGGGGCATCACGTCCGGATCCACCGCGCGCAGGAACAGCTTCACCGCCGAGTAGTCCGACGTGAGCGGCGACTGCACGAACGCGTCCCCGGCGAACACCACCAGGCCCGCGCGGTCGCCCTTCAGCTCATCCAAGAGCGTGTTCAATTCCAGGCGCGCCCGGTCCAGGCGGCTGGGCTGCACGTCGCGCGCGAGCATCGACTTGGAGGCATCCAGCGCCACCACCACGTCGATGCCCCGGCGCTTGGTCAGCTCGCTCTTCGTGCCGCACTGGGGCTGCGCGAGCGCGAGCCCGAACAGCATCAGCCCCAGACCGTACAGGCTGCCCTGCACCGCCGGACGCCACACGGACACGCCCGGCGCGAGCGTGGCCACGTGCCGCTCCGCGATGAGCGCCGACAGCCGCGTCCTGCGGCCCAGCGCCTTCACCAACACGAGCAGCCCCAGCAGCAGGCCCATCACGAACAGCAACAGGAACAGCGGCTGCGCCAGGCCCACCTGATAGCCCAGCAGCGTGAAGCGCCATGCCTCCATGCCCGGCGTCATGGGAACACCCGCAGGAAGGTGGCGCGCAGCAGCAGCTCCAGCGCCGCGAGCCCGAAGGCCAGGAGCAGGAACGGATGGAAGTTCTCCCGGTACGTGGCGCTGGCGCCGCCCTCCATCAGCTTCGAGCGTTCCAGCGCGTCCAGCACCTTCTGCAGGCCCTGCTTGAGGCCCTCCGGGTCCGTGGCGCGGTAGTACTCGCCGCCGGTGCGGTCCGCGATGTCCTGCATCAGCTCCGGGTTGATGGGGATCTCCGTCTCACGCCATACCGTGTTGCCGAACAGGTCCGTGCCCTGCGGGAAGGGCACCTTGCCACCCTTGCCCACGAGGATGGTGTAGATGGGGATGTGGAGCGACGCGGCCATGTTCGCCGCGTCCAGCGGGGAAATCTTTCCGGCGTTGTTGTCGCCGTCGGTGATGAGGACCACCACCCGGCTCTTCGCCTCGGAGTCGCGCAGGCGGTTGAGCGAGGTGGCGATGGCGTCGCCAATCGCGGTGCCGTCCTCCAGCACGCGGGTGCGCAGCTGCTTGAGCACTTCCTTGAGCACGCCGTAGTCCAGCGTCAGCGGCGACTGCGTGTACGCGGCGCCGGAGAACACCACCAGGCCCAGGCGGTCGTTCACGCGGCCGGTGATGAAGTCCGCGAGCACTTCCTTCGCCACGTTGAGGCGGTTCTGCGGACGGAAGTCGCCCGCCTCCATGGACGTGGACAGGTCCAGCGCCACCACGATGTCGATGCCCTCCACCGACAGGTCCCGCACGCGCGAGTCCCGCGACTGGGGCCGCGCGATGGCGACCACGGCCGCCACCACCGCCGCCGCGCGCAGCAGGGGCAAGAGCGGCAACAGGTACGTGCGCAGGCCGCGCCCTCCCTTCGCGAAGACGTGCGCGGCGGAGAAGCGCAGCGTGGCGCGGCGGCGGCGCTCCCAGAAGGCGAGCACGAGCAGCAACGGCGCCAGCAGCAGGGCCCAGAGCGCCTCCGGGTTATTGAACGCGAGGTCCGGAGGCATCGGGCGTGGGGGGCGGAGGGGGGACGACGTACGTCTTGGCCAGCAGGTCGTAGCCGAAGGCCAGCGACTGCGCGCAGATTTCAGGAGCAGCGTCGGCGCGGGCGTACTTCACCAGGTCCGACTCGGAGATGAAGCGCATCAACGCGTCCTCGGGGAGGCCCGGCGTGGGAATCTTCCGCAGGTGCGTCATCAGTTCGAACGACGTGCACTCCAGGGCCTCGAAGTCGTAGCGCTCGCCCAGATAGCCACGCACGATCTCGGAGAGGCGGACGTAGAAGTCCTTCACGAGGCCCCGGCCGGGCAGGTCCTCGCGCTTGAGCGCGTCCAGCGACTGGCGCACGCGCACGTCCAGCGGCAGCACCGGGATGACCTTCTCGCGCTTGGACCGCTTCAACCACCAACGCACCAGCATCCAGGCGAGCAGGCCCACCGCCAGCGCCACCGCCAGCGCGTAGAGCAGCGTCCACGAACGGATGGGCAGCTCCTGGGGCGGCTGGTAGTCGAACAGCTCCGCGCCCTGCCCGTTCGCGTCCGGCGGCAGCGTGGAGCCCACCTCCACCGACTTGCCCTTGAGCACGAAGCGACGCGGGCCATCCGGCGTCGCCACGTCAAAGGTCAGGTCGGGAAGCGCCACGGAGCCCAGCTCGAACGCGGAGAAGCGCAGGCCGAAGGACGTGGTCGCGTCGTTGGGCCCGTCCTGCCGCTGGCGCGTCTGCTGGAGCAGCTCCACGGAGCTGTCCTCCCCCTTGGGCGCCACCAGCTCGTAGCGCTGCTCCTTCGGGTGCGTGAGCGTCACCTGGTACACGAACGGCTCGCCGATGTGCACCGACTCCGGCTCCACCCGCGCGGAGGCCGCCGTGGGCGTCACCGACTCCAACGCCACCGGGGCCTGCGCCGCTGCGGGGGCTGGCGCCTGCGCGCGAGCCACCGGAACCCCGAAGAACAACACCGCCGCGAGGACGAGGGCCTGCCTCATGACGCCATCCTCCGGGCGCGCGCCCTGAAGAACTGCGCCAGCGCCTTGCCGTGGTCGTCACCGGCGCGCAGCTCCACGTGATCCAACTCCAGCTTGCGGAACAGCTTGCGGCGCTCGTCGCGCTGGGCCTGCATCGCGCGCGAGAACCGGCCGCGCACGCTGGGGGAGCTGGTGTCCACGACGAAGCGCTCCCCCGTCTCCGGGTCCTCCATCTCCACGAGCCCGTGACGCGGGAACACCTGCTCCAGCGGATCCTCGATGACCACGGGCACGAGGTCGTGCTTGCGGCCCACGAGGCGCAGCGGCTTCTCGTAGCCCGTCGCGAGGAAGTCCGACACGAGGAACGTCACGGCCTTCCGCTTCGCCACCTGCGTCAGGTACGTGAGCCCCGCCGCCAGGTCCGTGCCCTTCCCCTTCGGCTTGAAGGTGAGGATGTCGCTCACGAGCCTGAGCACGTGCGTGCGCCCCTTGCGCGGCGGGACGACCTTCTCCACCCGGTCCGAGAAGAGGATGAGCCCCACCCGGTCGTTGTTCGCGATGGCGCTGAAGGCAATCTGCGCCGCGACCTCCGCGGCGACCTCCGCCTTGGTGCGGTCCTTGGAGCCGAACTCGTTGGAGGCGGACACGTCCACCAGGAGCATCACCGTGAGCTCGCGCTCCTCGGTGAAGACCTTGATGAACGCCTCGTTCATGCGCGCGGTGACGTTCCAGTCGATGAACCGGATCTCATCACCGGGCTGGTACTGCCGCACCTCGGAGAAGGCCATGCCGCGGCCCTTGAACACCGAGTGGTACTGACCGGCGAGCATGTCGGAGACCACCTTGCGGGTGCGGATCTCCAACTTGCGGATGCGGCGGATGAGGTCCTTGGGCAGCACGGGGCGTTCTCGGGCGGCGCGCGGGCCGTCAGGGGACTTCCACGCGGTCGAAGACGCGCTGGATGATCTTCTCCTGGGTGAGTTCCTCGGCCTCGGCCTCGTACGTCATCGCGATGCGGTGACGGAGCACGTCGAAGGCGATGGCCTTCACGTCCTCCGGCGTGACGAAGCCCCGGTGGCGAAGGAACGCGTGCGCGCGCGCCGCCTGGGCCAGGGAGATGGTCGCGCGCGGCGAGGCGCCGAACTGGATGTAGTCCGCCAGGTCCTTGAGCCCGTAGCGCGCGGGCTCGCGCGTGGCGAACACCACGTTGAGGATGTACTCCTTCACCTTCTCGTCCATGTAGATGGAGTGGACGAGCTCGCGCGCGCGCACCAGGTGCTCCAGCGCGATGACCTTCTGGGCCTTGGGCGAAGAGCCTCCGGACATCCGGTCCATGATGACCTTCTCTTCATCACGGGTCGGGTAGCCCACCTTCACCTTGAGCATGAAGCGGTCCACCTGGGCCTCGGGCAGGGGGTACGTCCCCTCCTGCTCGATGGGGTTCTGGGTGGCCAGCACGAGGAAGGGCGAAGGCAGTCCGAAGGTCTGGTCGCCGATGGTGACCTGGCGCTCGGCCATGGCCTCCAGCAGGGCGGACTGGACCTTGGCGGGGGCGCGGTTGATTTCGTCCGCCAGGACGATGTTCGCGAAGATGGGCCCCTTGCGGACGGTGAAGGCGGCCGTCTGCTGGTTGTAGATCATCGTGCCGACCAGGTCCGCCGGCAGCAGGTCCGGGGTGAACTGGACGCGCATGAAGGTGGCGCTGAGCGAGTCCGCCACGGTGCGCACGGTCAGCGTCTTGGCGAGGCCGGGCACGCCCTCCAACAGGACGTGACCGTTGCACAACAGGCCGATGAGGATGCGTTCGAGCATGTACCGCTGCCCGACGATGACCTTGCCGGTCTCCTGGTTGAGGACTTCGACGAAGCTGCTTTCCTGCTGCACGCGTTCAGTGAGCGCGCGGATGTCGGTGTTCATGTCCCCTCTGTCGGCCTGGGCGGCGGGCAGCCTAGGGTTCCCGGGCGTCCGGCTCAACACCGCTGAGCCCCGGACATTCCGACAAGCCGCCCGTCCCGTAAAGGGTCATCCTTCCATGTCCCGGCCGCCTCCGCCCCGTCGTTCTGCTCTCCCCCCTCGATGGGACGCCTCCGGCCGCCCCGGCGCCCTGGGGCCCACG
>NZ_RAWI01000509.1 GCF_003612125.1 Corallococcus praedator | reverse complement strand
ACGTCGACCCGCCCGCCCCGTTCGAGTTCCGCAAGCCCACCCCGGGCGAGGAGCTCATCCGCTACGAGGGGCTCGTCAAACAGTTCGGCACCAAGAGCATCTACGAAGGCGTGGACCTGGACGTGCGCGCCGGGGAGACGCTGGTCGTCCTGGGCGGCTCCGGCGTGGGCAAGAGCGTGCTGCTCAAGTGCCTCATCGGCCTCTTGCACCCGGACGGCGGCCGCGTCCTCTTCGAAGGCTACGACGTCGCGAAGTTCTCCGAGGAGCAGTTCCTGGAGGTCCGCAAGCACGTGGCCATGGTGTTCCAGGGCGCCGCGCTCTTCGACTCGCTCAGCGTGGCGGAGAACGTGGCCTATCCGTTGCGCGAACACTTCCCGAAGATGTCCCGGGATGAGATCCGCAAGCGCGTGGCGGAGAAGCTGGAGCTGGTGGACCTGCCCAACACGGAGCGGCTGATGCCGTCGGATTTGTCCGGCGGCATGCGCAAGCGCGTGGGCCTGGCGCGCGCCATCGCCACCGACCCGGAGGTCATCCTCTGGGATGAGCCGACGACGGGCCTGGACCCCGTCACCACGCAGACCATCAACGAATTGATTGAGTCGATGAAACAGCGCCTGGGCGCCACGTCCATCGTCGTCACGCACGACATGGTGAGCGCCTTCGTGCTGGCGGACCGGATGGCCATGCTGGCCAACCGGAAGATCGTCCAGGTGGGCACCCCCGAAGAGATGCGCCGCTCCACGGTGCCGGAGGTGCGGGCCTTCCTGGACGCGCGCCGCCTGGAGCTGAACCCCGAAAGAACACCATGAGTCTCTTCAACTCGACCTCGAAGGAAAAGCGCCTGGCCGTGCGCGCGGGCCTCTTCGTCGCCATCGGCCTGGCCGTGGCGGGCGTCGTCGTCTTCTTCATCGGCCGCGAGTCGAACCTCTTCCAGCGTCAGGTCGTCTTCCGCGCCTACTTCCAGAGCGTGGACGGCCTGAGCGACCAGTCCCCCGTGTGGATTGGCGGCCTCAAGGTGGGCCGCGTCAACGGCGTGGCCTTCTCCCAGGACCTCAAGGACAGCCGCCTGGAGGTGCAGTTCCAGGTCGCCAGCGCCTACACGGAGCGCATCCGCGCGGACTCCGTGGCGAAGCTCACCAGCATGGGCGTCCTGGGCGACAAGGCGGTGGACATCTCCCTGGGCAGCGCGGACCAGCCGCCCGTGGAGCCCGGCGGCATCGTCAAGTCCAGCAGCGCCGGGGACCTGTCCAAGCTCATGAGCAGCGCCAGCCAGGTGATGGAGAACTCCGTCGCCATCAGCGAGTCGCTCAAGGACGCCATCAAGGTCTACGCGAACCCGGAGCTGTCGCGCGACCTGGCCCGGAGCGTCGCGTCGCTGAGCGCCATCATGCAGGAGGTGGAGAAGGGCGACGGCGCGCTGCACGCGCTCATCTACGACAAGCGCACCGGTGAAGAGGTGAACACCCTGCTCGCCAGCGCGTCCGGGGCCGCCCGGCGCATGGATGGCGCCCTGGCCCATGTCGAAGCCATCCTGGGCGAGGTCCGCCGGGGCGATGGCACCGCGCACGCGCTCATCTACGGCCAGGACGGCGCGGTGGCCCTGAAGGAACTGGGCGAGGCCGCCGGCCAGCTGGGAGGCCTCATCGAGGACGCGAAGAAGAGCCCCAATGGCGCGGTGCACCAGTTGGTCTATGGCGACGCGAAGGGCATGTTCGCGGACCTGGGCAGCGCCGCCGCGGACATCAAGCAGATCACCGCCACCGTGGCCAAGGGGGATGGAACCCTGGGCGCCCTCGTCTCCGACCCCACCGTCTACGACGACCTGCGCGAGGTGCTGGGCAACGTGAAGCGCAATCGCATCCTCCGCGCGCTGGTGCGCTTCTCCGTGAGCAATGGCGAAGCGCTGGAACAGGTGGGCAAGCCCCAATCCCTGCCCACGCCGCTGACGCCCGAAGTCAACACCGCCGCGTCACCGGATGGCGGTACGAACTGACCCCTGGGTGAAACACACACAGCCGTGGTTCACCCCGCGAAAAGCCCTGGGGGCTCATAAAGATTTCCGGTTGTTTCAGTGTCTGTGGGTGCGTTGACTTTGAAGGCTTGCGAGGCGTATTTCCGGCTCCCCCACTTTTTCGAGGAGTTGGGAAAATGCTCCGTAACGTCGCGCAGCGCGGTGGTCGTGTCGCGGTGGTCCTTGGCACGCTGATGTCCCTGGCGGGTTGCAGCAGCAGCGCTCCGGCTCCGGAGCAGCAGCCCGCGGAGGAGACGGCGACGACGGCGGAGGCGCTCCCGCACCGCGGCTGCGCCACCATCGAGCCGTCGGCCGATGAGAAGCTGGAGATTGAAGCCGCCCTCGCCGGCCGCGTGCAGGAGAAGCGCGCGGTGGGTTCGGTGAACGTGCCGGTGTACTTCCACGTCATCCGCAAGGGCACGGGCATCGCGAATGGCGACGTGCCGGATTCGCAGATCACCGCGCAGATGAACGTGCTGAACGCGGCGTATGCCAACACCCCGTTCAAGTTCACGCTGGCGGGCACGGACCGCACCACCAACACGTCCTGGTTCGCGCTGTCGCAGGGCAGCACGAACGAGAAGAACATGAAGAACGCGCTGCGCAAGGGCACCGCCGGCACGCTGAACATCTACACGGCGAACCTGTCCGGCGGTCTGCTGGGCTGGGCGACCTTCCCCTCCAGCTACACCAGCCAGCCGAAGATGGACGGCGTGGTGATGCTCTACAGCAGCGTCCCCGGCGGCACGGCGTCCCCGTACAACCTGGGCGACACGGCCACGCACGAAGTCGGCCACTGGGTGGGCCTGTACCACACGTTCCAGGGCGGCTGTGCCAGCCCGGGTGACTCGGTCAGCGACACGCCTCCGGAGGCCTCGCCCGCGTACGGCTGCCCCACGGGCCGCGACTCCTGCTCCGGCGGCGGCGTGGACCCCATCCTGAACTTCATGGACTACACCGACGACAGCTGCATGAACTCGTTCACCGCCGGCCAGTCGGCCCGCGCGGACAGCCTGACGGCGACGTACCGCTAGTCAGCAGTCCCCAGTCCCAAGTCCCAAGTCGGTCCCCGGCGCCGGAGTCTTCCCCCTTCACCCGGGAGGCTCCGGCGTCGTCCGTTGCGGGCCCGGGTGTTTCAAGACACCTGGATGAAACACTCCACCCGGCGTGCTCCACCTGAAACATCCACCGTTTGTTCTCATCGGTCTTTACTGGGATTTCAATTTTACCGCCCCTATTGACTTCACGGGTTTGAAACATGTATTTCCACCTCCCCACTTTTCCGAGGAGTTGGGAAAAATGCTTCGTAACGTCGCGCAGCGCGGTGGTCGTGTCGCGGTGGTCCTTGGCACGCTGATGTCCCTGGCGGGTTGCAGCAGCAGCGCTCCGGCGCCCGAAGAGCAGCCGGCGGAGGAGACCACGACGGCGGAGGCGCTCCCGCACCGTGGCTGCGCCACCATCGAGCCGTCCGCCGATGAGAAGCTGGAGATTGAGGCCGCGCTGGCCAACCGCGTGATGGCGAAGCGCGCGGTGGGTTCGGTGAACGTGCCGGTGTACTTCCACGTCATCAACAAGGGCACGGGCATCGCGAACGGCGACATCCCGGACTCGCAGATCACCGCGCAGATGAACGTGCTGAACGCGGCCTACGCCAACACCCCGTTCAAGTTCACGCTGGCCGGCACGGACCGCACGAACAACAGCACCTGGTTCGCGCTGGGTTCGGGCTCCGCCGCGGAGAAGAAGATGAAGGCCGCGCTGCGCAAGGGTGGCCCGGAGACGCTGAACATCTACACGGCGAACCTGAAGGGTGGCCTGCTGGGCTGGGCGACCTTCCCCTCCAGCTACACCAGCCAGCCGAAGATGGACGGCGTGGTGCTGCTCTACAGCAGCGTCCCCGGCGGCACGGCGGTTCCGTACAACGAGGGTGACACGGCGACCCACGAGGTCGGCCACTGGGTGGGCCTGTACCACACGTTCCAGGGCGGCTGTGCCAGCCCGGGCGACTCCGTCAGCGACACGCCTCCGGAGGCCTCGGCCGCGTTCGGCTGCCCCTCGGGCCGCGATACCTGCACCGGCGGCGGCGTGGACCCCATCCTGAACTTCATGGACTACACCGACGACAACTGCATGAACCAGTTCAGCGCTGGCCAGGTGACCCGCGCCGACAGCCTGACGGCGCAGTACCGCTAGTCACACGCCCGTTTCCGCTGTCCTTCCAGACGCCGGAGTCTCCCGTTTCCTCGCGGGGGCTCCGGCGTCGTTCGTTTTCGCGCCGGCCCCCCGTGGCCGTGGACAACCCGGGCCCGGCTTGTCCACAGTGGGGGACCGCCCTCCGGAAAGGCCCGGGGGGCGCCCAAGGAAGGGTGTGGCGCCGTGAGAGACCTGTTGATGATTCCCGGGCCGGTGGATGTGGACGCGGAGGTGTTGCAGGCGCTGTCCGCGCCGGTGCTGGGGCACCTGGACGCGGGCTTCATCGCCACCTTTGGCCGCGCCCTGAAGCGCCTGCGGGAGGTGTCGCTCGCCCCGTCCGCGCAGCCCTTCGTCGTGTCCGGCAGCGGCACGCTGGCCATGGAGCTGGCGGTGGCCAACCTCATTGAACCGGGCGACCGCGCGCTGGTGGTGAACACCGGCTACTTCAGCGACCGCATGGCCCACATCCTGGAGCGCCACGGCGCGAAGGTGACGCACGTGCGCGCGCCCCCGGGCGGCGCCCCCGACGCGGCCCAGGTGGAGGCGGAGTTCCAGAAGGGCGACTTCAAGCTGATGACCATCACCCACGTGGACACCTCCACCGCGGTGCTGGCCCCCGTGGAGTCCCTGCTGAAGGTCGCGCGCCACCACGGCGTGCTCTGCGTGGTGGACGGCGTGTGCGCCACCGCGGGCGAGGCCTTCCACCAGGACGCATGGGGCGCGGACGTGTACCTCACCGCCAGCCAGAAGGCGGTGGGCGTGCCGCCGGGCCTGGCGCTCCTGACGGTGAGCCCGCGCGCGCTGGAGACGTGGCGCAAGCGCAAGGCGCCGGTGGCCAGCGTGTACGCGGACTGGGCGGAGTGGCTGCCGGTGATGGAGGCGTACGAGGCCGGCAAGCCCTCCTACTTCGCCACGCCCCCCACGTCGCTCATCTGCGCGCTGGACGTGAGCCTGGGGCAGATCCTCTCCGAAGGGCTGGAGGCCCGCTTCGAGCGCCACCGCCGCATGGCCCGCGCCTTCCGCGCCGCCTGGAGCGCCCTGGGCCTGCGCCTGCTGCCCACGTCGGAGGCCCTGGCCGCCAACACCCTGAGCGCCGTGTACTACCCGGAGGGCGTGGACGCCTCGCTCGTCGGCCGCGTGAAGGCCCAGGGCGCCGCCATCGCCGGCGGTCTCCACCCGGAGTTGAAGACGCGCTACTTCCGCGTGGGCCACATGAACCGCGTCACCGCCGCGGACGTGCTCGTCACCGTGGGCGCCATCGAGCGGGCCCTTCACTCGGGGGGATACCGCGCCAGCGCCTCCGGGACCGCCGTCGCCGCCGCCCAGGCCGCCCTCTCCGCCTGACCTCCAATCCCCCTTTTTTCTCAGGCTCCGAGAACCATCGTCGGTCCTCCCATTAGATTCATGTAAGCCGCTGGATAATTTCCGGTACTTCAGGGCTTGCTTGGATTTCTTGTCGCTGTAGTAGAAATGTGTGATTGGGCTGCACGGTGTGGGCGGGGCGTGTGCCCCGGCACCAGTGAGGGGGATGGGCCGCGCCGGTGGAGGGACCTTGAAGT
>NZ_RAWI01000508.1 GCF_003612125.1 Corallococcus praedator | reverse complement strand
ACCCAGTGCTCGCCCGTGAGCGCGTCATGCTGGAAGAAGAGGAGCTGCACCCCGGCCGTGCGCCCCACCGGCCCGAAGAGCGCCCAGCCGCCTCCCACCAGGGCCAACACGTGGAGCAGGCACAGGAGCCCATACGGCCCGGGCCGGCTCACGAAGGCGTACCAGCGGTCCGCCGCCACGTCCTTCGCCAGGTGGTTGTATTGCAGGTTGCTGCGCGGCCGGTGCCACCCGTCATAGAGCACCCGCAGCGGGCCCGCGACGGAGTACAGGAAGCACACGCCCGGGTTGCGTGAGCCGATGTACCAGCCCACGTGCGCCCACCAGAACCCGTCCAGCACGGGCGAGTGCGGATCCCCCGCCACGTCCGTGTGCGCGTGGTGCCAGCGGTGGTTGCCCGCCCACTGGATGGGCGTCCCCGCCGGCAGGCCCACCGTGACGAACAGCCGCTCCAGCCACCGGTTGAGCTTCAGCGAGCGGTGCGACAACACGCGGTGGTAGGCGACGTTGATGGCCAGCCCCGCGAGCAGGAAGTAGCCCGCGCAGAACGGAATCAGCCACAGCGGATGCAGTGGCTCAGACACGGTCCAGTTCCTCCAACTGCAACCGGTACAGCCGCGCCGTCACCTTCGCCGTCTTCACGATGCGCTCCGCCAGCTCCGGCGTGAGGATGCCGGAGGCCAGCGCGCCGTCCAGCCGGTCCAGGTGCGTGGCGTCGTTGTCGCCGTGGTACAGGAAGAAGCGCACCTGGTCGTCCGTCAGGCCCAGCTGGTCCTTGATGGCCGTGCCCCAGCGGCGCGCCACCCGGTTGCCCAGGCCCTCGATGATGAACATCGCGCCCAGCAGATCGAACGGGTTCTCCTGGCTGGCCCGCTGGAACATCCACGCGGACAGCGCTTCGCTGCCAATGTTCTTCGGCGCGCGGGTGATGGCCTCCTTCGAGCCGCCCACCGACACGTAGTGCCGCTCCAGCATTTCGTAGTCCCGGTGCTCGTCCCGGGCGTGGTGGATGAACGACGAGCGCAGCGCCAGGTGGTCCGCCGTGATGCTGGATGCCGCGCGGGCGATCCACCGCGAGCCCTCCACCACCTGCTGGCGCAGGTTGATGAGCAGCGACTGGTAGTCCTCCACGGTGAAGACGCCCCGGTTCAGCTTCGACAGCAGGGGCACCTGGTTCAGGCTGGACTCGAAGTCCACCCAGACGTGCGTCAGCTCGCGCACCAGCTTCTCGCGCAGCGGATCCCCGCCCACCTTCGGGGTGAGCGGCAGCGGGCCTGCATCCGGAAGCGCGGCCTCGCGACCGACCTCGGGTGCCGCGCGCTCCGGCCCCACGACGGTGAGCATCGCGTAGCAGGCGATGAAGCCGCCGCTCTCCGGCACCATGCAGAAGATGCGCTGGCCCGGGCTGGCCTTCCCCTCGTTCACCAGCTCCTCCAGCATGAGGAAGATGGACGCGCAGCCGGTGTTGCCGCGCGTGGAGAGGTTGGTGAACCAGCGCTCCTCCGGGATGCGCACGCCGCCCTTCTCCAGGAGCTTCACGATGGGCTGCTTGAAGTAGTGCGACGAGTAGTGGATGCAGAACCAGTCCAGCTCCTCCGGTTTGATGCGCCCCTGGTCCATCAGCGCGAAGAAGCCGTCCACGCCCAGCGCCACCAGCGACTCCAGCCGGCGGATGTCCTGCTTGATGTTGAAGAAGCCCTGGGCCGCGGCCTGCGTGACATCGGGCGCGTCCAGCCAGCTGGGACCGAAGCCACCGTCCGGCGCGCGGTTGGCGCCCACGGACATGCCCAGCTCGTGCCGGTTCGCGTGCGAGCGGATGTCCATCCACTCCACCTTGAGGGACAGGCGCGTCGGATGCGGCCGGTCCTGCACCACCGCCGCGCCCGCGCCGTCGGACAGCATCCAGCGCAGGAACTCCGCGTCGAAGGGCACCGGCCCGTCGCCCGCGACCTCCTCGTAGTGGCTGGCCTTGAGCAGGCGGCTGACCAGTTCGCTGGCGCAGACCACCGCGCGCTTCGACTCGCCGGTGGCCACCTGGAGCGACGCCATGCGCAGCGCCTGCATGCCGCTGGAACAGATGCCGTGCAGCGACGCGATCTCACATGCGGGGCCGCCAAGCGCCCGGTGCACCTGGCTGGCGAAGCCGGGCAGCACCAGGTCCCCCTGCGTGCTGCCGGTGACGAGCAGGTCCATCTCCTGCAGCGTGATGGGCGAGCGCGACAGCGCATCATGGATGGCGTTGACCGCCAGGTCCCAGTTGCGAAAGAGCGTCTTCTGCTCCCGGTCGATGGCGTAGTGCCGCCAGGTGATGCCGTTCTGGGAGAGCACCCGGCTGCGCGCGCGGGAGGGACTGCCCCGCACCCGGCCGAGGTAGTCCTCCATCGCGTCATTGGAGATGGGTTCGCCGGGGAGGAACTTCCCAAGGCTGGTGATGAACACGTCGTGGGCCATGGCTCACACCATAAGCGGAGCCCTGGGACGACGCAGGCGGGGGCGCACAGACAGTGTCCGTGCGCTTCGCGGACCCGGGGGAATCAGGCGGGCATCAGGCGGCGCGCCCGGCGGACCACGCGCTCCACGCCGCTCTTCACGTGGTCCAGCGGCAGGAAGCGGTTCACCGGCACGGGCCGGTATCCCACGCGTCCCAGGCGCGTGCGCAGCGCGTGGTTGGCTCGCAGCGCGCGCAGGTGGCGGGCCGTCTCCCGCGTGTTGAAGATGATGGAGAGCGACACGGAGACATCCTCCATGCCGTTCTTCACGTAGTGCGGCGCAACGAACGGGATGTGCAGCGCGTCGCCGGGGCCGAACTCGTAGCGCGTCGCCGTCGCGTCGAAGGTCTCCCGGTAGTTCACCTTCGAGCCGGAGCGCGCGACGAAGGCCTCCAGGTCCGACGCGGGCACCACCTGCTCATCCCACGCCGGGGAGATGTGCACCGCCTTGCGTCCCCGGAACTGCATCAGCAGCGTGGAGTAGCGGTCCAGGTGGAAGGGCGTGACGCTGCCGGGGGAGGCGATGAACAGGTAGAGCATCGGATCCACGGCGGTGTGGCCCACGCCCTGCGCCTGCATCAGCGACTCCACCTCCGCGAGCAGCGAGCGGAACAGGTCCTTGAAGCTGGGGTCCTGCTCCGGCGCGCGAAGCATGATGTACGAATTGCTCGTCATCATGTTCTCCACCGTGTCCTTCAGCGACAGCCCGGTGCGGTAGTCCACGTGCGCGCGGTCGAAGTCCGCGTCCTTGGGCACGAGGCCGGAGCTGAAGAACACGTTGTCCGCGGGCAGGCGCTGCACCACGCCCGCCAGGTTCTCCAGTTCCAAGGCGGGATGCCCCAGGAGCGTGTGATGACACCGGTAGGATTCACGGTCGAAGCACAACGGCGCTCCAGTGGATTCAAAGATGCGCTTCATGGACACGGCGAACTCCTTACCGCCTCGGCGGCATGGTGTTCACCCGATGCCAACAGAGCGCATCGACAACGTCAAAATGGGGCGTTTTGCCCCGCGTTGTTTCACCTGAAACCAACGTGCGTCCGCTGCTGAACGGTGCAGGGCCCTGGAATGCAGGTCCTCCGCTCGGAGAGGCATCGTCCTTGAGGGTGGGGCAAGCATCCTGGAGGCATCGTGCCCATGTTGTTCCCGTCCATTTGCGAAGGGGGAAGGACATGGGCTTGGAAGCAATCCTGTTGTGGGCGGTCATCGGCCTCATCGCCGGGTGGCTCGCGTCCGCGGTGGTCGGTGGTGGGTACGGCGTGGTGGGCGACATCGTGGTGGGCGTGGTGGGCGCGTTCCTGGGCGGCTTCATCTTCCGCGCCCTGGGCACGAGCGCTCCGTTCGGCGGCCTGGCGGGCACCATCTTCGTGGCGTTCATTGGCGCGGTGGTGCTGCTGTTGGTCCTCCGGGCCATTCGATCGGCCACCGTCCGAAGGGCCTGACCGTAGGGCCCCTGAAGTCTTCCGGCCTCTCTCCCATGTGGAGGGGGGCCGTTTTCCTTGGGGCGCCGCACCGGCGGGCTCGGAGCCATCCGGTCGCCCGGATGCAATGCCACCCACGCCTGTCTGTCCTTGCACGTGAAGCCAACGTCTCCATGTTGCGAGTGTCGGATGAGGTGTTGGATTCCGAAAGGAACAGGGGGACGGCCGTGCGACTGAACATCAAAGACAGGCGTCACTGGAAGCGGTTGGTGGCCTGGGGGGTCTGTGCCGGCTGCATGCTGGGCTGGGGCTCCCCCGCTTTCGCCGCGACAGCCACCCGGGAGAAGACCTCCAAGGCGGCCGCCTCGGTGGAGCCCCAGGCCGTCGCCGCGCTGGAGCGGATGGGGGACTTCCTTCGCTGCCAGCGGACCTTCGAGGTCACGGCGAAGACGACCACGGACGCGATCCTCGACAATGGACAGAAGGTCCAGTTCGCCGGGACCACCGACCTCCGCGCGCGGCGTCCGGACCGCCTCCGCGTCGACAGCGCGTCCGACCTGAAACAACGCCAGTATTTCTATGACGGCAAGCACTTCACGGTGAACGGGCCGGGCACGGGCTTCTACGCGTCGTTCGACGCCCCTCCGACCCTGGAGAAGACCCTGGAGGCCGCCGAGCAGCGCTACGATATCGAGCTGCCGCTGGTCGACCTCTTCTACTGGGGCACCGACAAGGGCCGCGCCAAACAGCTCAAGTCCGCCGTCTACGTGGGGCCCGCCACGGTCGAGGGCGTGGCCACGGACCAATACGCCTTCCGGCAGGGCGACGTGGACTGGCAGGTGTGGATTGAGAAGGGGGAGCGGCCCGTGCCGAGGAAGTTCGTGGTCACGAGCGTCCAGGAGCCGTCGCAACCGCAGCACGTCGCGACGCTCGACTGGAACCTGAAGCCCCGATTCGATGATGCGTCGTTCAACTTCGTCCCGCCCAGGGACGCCCACCGGATCGCCTTCGAGGACACCCGGCAACGGGCCGGTCGGAACACCCCCAACAGGAGCCGTTAGCCATGCGCCCCCTCAAGAGCCTCCAGGCCCTCGCACTCGTCGCCGCGTTCGGGATGTTCACCGGAAGCGCGTCGGCCTACAGGGCGCGCACCGCCACCCGGACCAACGTGAACGGGAGCGCCCACCGGGACGTGGATGTGAACCGGAACGTGGGTGTGAACCAGGACGTGGATGTGAACCGGAACGTGGGTGTGGACCGGGACGTGGATGTGAACCGGAACGTGGGTGTGGACCGGGACGTGGATGTGCACGTCGACGACGACCACTACAACCATGACAACGACCACTACCACCATCCCGTCGCGGCGGCGGCCGGGGTGGCGGCGGCGGCCACGGTCACCGCGGTCGCGGTCGGCTCGGTGGTGAACTCGATTCCACCGTCGTGCACCACCACCATGGTCAACAACGTGGCGTACCAGAACTGCGGCGGCACCTGGTACCAGCCCCGCTACTCCGGCAACGACGTCACCTATCTCGTCGTCAATTCGCCCCAGTAGACAGCCCCTCCCCCACGCCCCGGGCTTCCACCTCCACGGTGGGAGCCCGGGTCCGTTCCTGGGCGCTCCCGCCTGATGACGCCAGACACCAGGGACCAACGGCAGTCATCAGGGCGCGGGCCTCCAGGCCCTTCCCCCCTGGGCGCCCTCCAGCAGGACTTCGCGAGCAATCCCAGGGAGTTGGCGCGCCGCGGGCGTTCGTGTGGGCCATGGCACGCCTCCTGCTCTAGCCCCCCACATCAGCCGACGCGGTCGGTTCATCCCCCGCCGACCTGCTTGCTCCGAGGAACATCGCCATGGCGCTCTCCCC
>NZ_RAWI01000507.1 GCF_003612125.1 Corallococcus praedator | reverse complement strand
GTCCTCGCGTCCCCTCCCCCCACGAAAGGCGAGGCCAGCCTCGGCTGGTTCGGGATGCTCCGTCAGGTTGACGACTGTCCCACCCCTCCCGCCGCGGCCTGCGCGCGGAGTGCCGGCCTGTTCCCCTACGCCACGCTGAACTTCGAAGGGGAGACAACGCCCCGGAAGATGCTCGAAACGCTGTGCGAGCGCTGCGCGCCCCAGGACAACCCCTGCGCGTCGGCCGTGACGCGCGCGTTGCAGGAGGCGGCACGTCGCGGCAGGCAGGACCTGGAGCTGATCCGCTGGAGCCTGGAGCACTCGGGGGCGGCGATGGTCACCGCCTGCCAGGACCTCGCCCGCCTGGCCGTGGGGCCTGCCGCCCTGTCGGGGCCGGATGTGGAGCCGCCCCTCCTGGCGCTGCTGGAGGAGCTGGCGCCCACGTGCGTGAAGACGGAGCAGCTGCCCGCGCCGCTCCTGAACGCGGCGGCGGTGCAGCAGGGCGCGCGGGCACCCCGGCTCGCGTCGCTGTTCACCGGACGCACGGTGGAGACAGGGCCCATCGAACCGGATCAGACGGGCGGTCCGGGGGACGCGTTCCGGGCGTTCGATAAGGACGAGCTGTCAGGCGTGAAGCTGCCGGTGGGCACGGGAGGTGGCGGAACGGAGGGCGTGCTGCGGCTGGGCTATGCGCCGTCGCTGAAGCACATGGTGTCGTTCCAGGTGCGCGCCACGGGGCCGGGCACGCTGCGCGCCATCATCCGCACGCCGCAGGGCGTGGGACGCAGGGACAGCGAGGGCGGGGCCTTCCACGTCGATCCCACCGTCTGCCGCTTTCGCGGGACGGGGCGATGGGAGATCTGCAAGCCCGCCGTTCCGCTGCTCGACGTGGACGCGGTGAGCGTCCTACCGGAGCGGCCGGGCGTGGAACTGAAGGAGCTGGAAATCATCGGCGCCCGGTAGCGCGGGCGCCAGCAATCACGCGGCGTCGGAGCGGGGGTCCGACGTCGCTCGCGTGGGACTCAGGCGATGAGGCCGCGCTCGCGCGCAGTCTTGAAGATGCCGGACGCGTCGCGCTTCAACGCGGTAGAGACGTCCTTGACGATGGCGTCCGCCGACTTGGCGACCGACAGGTAGTTGTCGAACGTGCGCGTGAGGATGAGCACGCCCGAGATGATGACTCGCTGGAGGTTGTGCTGCAGGTCCGTGCCTTCGTACACCAGCCAGGACTGCTCACAGAACCGCCGGCCCTCGGCCACCATCTGGTTCAGGTGCGCGCGCTCGGTCGCGTCCGGAACCTTGGCCTTGGGGCTGATGGAGGCGATGTACAGAACGTTCGTTCCCAGCCGCTGGGTCGCCTCCTCCATCTGCGCCATGATGGCCGCGACGTCGTCCTTCGTCGGCGGGTTGTGCCAACGAGAGAAGAACACGCGGTCGATGAGTTCGGATTGGTACGTGGAAGTCACGAATCCTCCGGTGAAGCGAACGCTGAGAACTGGGGCGCCTCGTCTGGCGCGGCCCGCGCCGCAGGCCGGATTCTGTACCAGGATCGCAAGGGCGGTTGAAGAGTAGCGGACACACTCCTGTACCTTTGGCGCGCCTGTGTGCCAGCCACGCTGTCCAGCTGCAGTACAGCTGGACAACTCCGCCTGGGTCGCAACCGACACGCCCCGTTTTTCGGGCTGATCAGCGCTGCGCGGGACGTGCGCGGGCGGCCAGCACGGCTTTCACGTCTTCCAGGGTGAGCCCCAGCGGACGGATGGCGACGAGCACGTGGTAGAGCACGTCGGCTGCTTCCTCGGCGGCCCGGTGTGGATCCGCATCCGCGCAGGCCGTCACCAATTCCGCGGCCTCTTCGCCCAGCTTCTTCAGGCGCAGGTTGCGGTCCTCCAGCAGCCGCCGCGTGTAGCTCGGCTTCTCCCCTTCCGTTGAGGGCGTGGCCACGCGCTGGGCGAGCGTCGCATCCAGGTGCGCGAGCGCATCCCAGCGGCCTTCACCGAAGCAGGTCTCATCGCCGGTGTGACACGCGGGACCGGCCTTCTCCACGCGAGCGAGCACCGCGTCGCCGTCGCAGTCCGCGCGCAGGGACACGACCTTCTGGGTGTTTCCGCTGGTGGCGCCCTTGTGCCAGAGGCCGCGCGTGCGGGAGCGGTAGTGCATCTCGCCGGTGGCGAGCGTGAGCTCCAGGGCCTCGCGATCCGCGTGCGCCACCATGAGGACGTCGCCGGTGCGCGCGTCCTGCGTCACCACTGTGACGAGCCCCTGTCCCTTGTCGAAGTTCAACGCCGCCACGTCCAGCTTCACGGTCTGCCTCCCGCGCCCAGCACTTCGCGCACGCGCGCCGCGAGCGCCGCGTTGGTGGCGATGCCGTCGCCGCCGAACGCCGTGCGCTGACCCTTCCAGTCGGTGAACACGCCCCCCGCCTCCTCGATGATGGGTTGCAGCGCCGCCGCGTCCCAGGGCGACAGGCCTTCGTCCACCATGGCCTCCGCGCGCCCGGTGGCGACGAGCAGGTAGCCGTAGCAGTCGCCCCAGGTGCGGGAGAGGGACGCCTGCCGCGACAGTTCGCGCCAGGCCGCGCCCTTCGTGGGGTTCTGGAGGAAGCGCTCGTCGGTGATCAGCACCACGGCCTGGGACAGCTCGGCCTGGGACGACACGCGTGCGGCGGTCCCGTTCCAGAAGCAGCCGAGGCCCGGGGATGCGACGAGCATTTCGTTGACGGCCGGGAAGTACGCCGCGCCCGCGAGGATGCGCTCGCCTTCCGCCACCGCCACCAGCGTGCCCCACAGGGGGACGCCTCGGATGAAGGTCTTCGTTCCGTCGATGGGATCGAGGATCCAGCGGCGCTTCGCGCCGGGCCGCGTCTCACCGAACTCCTCGCCCAGGAGGCCGTCATCCGGGAAGCGCTCCTCCAGCCACTGGCGAGCGGTCCATTCGGCGGTGCGATCCGCCACCGTCACGGGGGTGCCGTCGCTCTTGGTGTCCACGGCGATGCCGCTTCGGAAGAAGCCCAGCGCCACGTCACCGGCCTTGCGCGCCACGTCGCCAGCGGCCTCCATCAGGTCTCGGGAATCCACATTCATGTCGTGCTCCGGATGGGAAGGCCGCTGTCGCGCAGCAGGGATTTGAGGGCGCCGACCGTGGTGAGGCCGTCGTGGAGGATGCCCGCCACCAGGGCTGCGTCCGCTCCGCCCAGGGTCAGGGCCTCGCGCACGTGCTCCGCTCGGCCCGCTCCGCCGGAAGCGATGACGGGCACGTTCACGGCGTCCGCCACTTCGCGCGTCAGGCCCAGGTCGTAGCCCGTGCGAGCGCCGTCACGGTCGATGCTGGTGAGCAGCACCTCCCCTGCTCCGCGTCGGACGCACTCCCTCGCCCAGGCCACTGCGTCCAGGTCGGTGGGGCGCCGTCCGCCGTGCGTGTAGACGCGGTAGCGCGCCCCGTCCCGCTTCGCGTCGATGCTCGCCACCACGCACTGGGCGCCGAAGCGCTCCGCGCAGCCGGTGAGCAGTTCGGGCGTGGCCACCGCCGCGGAGTTGATGCTCACCTTGTCCGCTCCGGCCCGAAGTGCCCGGCCCACGTCGTCCACCGTGCGCACGCCTCCGCCCACCGTGAGCGGGATGAACAGGCGCTCCGCGGTGCGCTGGACCAGGTCCCACAGCGTCTCGCGCTCCTCCGCGCTCGCGGAGATGTCCAGGAACGTCACCTCGTCCGCGCCCTCTTCCTCGTAGCGCAGCGCCAGTTCCACGGGGTCCCCCACGTCGCGCAGGCCCTCGAACTGGACGCCCTTCACCACGCGTCCGCCCTTCACATCCAGGCAGACGATGAGCCGTCGGCTGAGCATCACGTCACCTCCAGGGAGACACTGCCCTTCATGCTGAAGACGACGCCGGAGTCCACCATCGCGTCCCGAAGCGCGAGCCCCAGCGCCTTGAAGGCCGCTTCGGTGAGGTGGTGGCTGTCCCGGCCACGCAGGACGCGCAGGTGCAGCGTGATGCGCGAGTGCTCGCAGAACGAGCGCATCCAGTGCTCGTACAGCCGGTTCTTCAACGGGCCCCGGTAGTAGAAGCGCCCGCCCGCGTCCAGGCACGCCTGCACCAGCGCGTCGTCCATGGGCACGGTGCGCTCGCCATAGCGCGCCGCCGTGGCTGGCACCACGCGTTGCACGGCGGTGCCCAGGGTGATGGCCACGTCCTCCATCAGGTGGTGGCGCAGGTCGCCCCGCGCGTGCAGCGTCAGGTCCAATCCCGCGTAGCGCGCGAAGGTGGAGAGCATGTGGTCGAAGAACTTCAGGCCCGTGTCCACCCGGGCCACGCCCGAGCCCCGCGCCAGCTCCACCGTGACCTTCGTTTCCTTCGTCTCCCGGACGACCCGGGTGTTCGTTCCCGTGCTCATTGCGCGAACTCCTGCGCGACCGCGCGCGCGTCCAGCCGTCCCGTGTACAGCGCCATGCCCACCACCGCCCCGTGCGCGCCCACCTTCGCGAGCGCCCGCAGGTCCTCCAGGGTCGTCACGCCTCCGGACGCGTAGAGCCGGTGCCGGCTCGTGCGAGCCACCTCTTCCATCAAGGGCAGGTCCACGCCTCCCAGCTGCCCCTCCTTGTGCACCGCCGTGACGAGCATCCCGCCCAGCGGCAGCGGCTCCAGCGCGGACAGCACGTCGCGGATGTCCCGGGCACTGCCCGACGTCCAGCCGCGCGTCACCACCTCACGGCCCTTCACGTCCGCGGCCACCACCACGCGTCCCGGGAAGCGCTCCGTGACTTCGCTGAGCCACGCGAGGTCCTCGATGGCGCGGGTGCCGACGACGACCGAGGACGCCCCGCCCGCGAGCACCGCCTCCACGCGCGAGCCATCACGCACGCCGCCGCCCACCGTGAAGGTGAGCCCCGGGGCATGAGACACCAGCCGCGTCACGACGTCCGCGTTGGACCCCTTGCCCAGCGCCGCGTCCAGGTCCACGACATGGAACGTGCGGAAGCCCAGGGCCAGCCACTGCTTCAGTGCCTCCAGCGGATCATCCACGCGCACGCGCTCCGCTTCATAGGAGCCGCCCACCAACTGCACGCACGCACCTTCCCTCAAGTCGATGGCCGGAATGGCGATCACGGGGCCACCTCCTTCAGGAACGCCTGCACGAAGCGCACGCCCGCCTGGGAGGACTTCTCCGGGTGGAACTGCACGCCCAGCACCTTCCCGCGCCGCACCGACGCTGGGAACCGATCCTCCTCGTGGGTCGTCCAGCCCACTACGTCCGCCGGATCCACTGCGCGACAGACATAGCTGTGCGCGAAGTACACGGAGGCCAGCTTCGCGGACGCCAGCGCCCGGTCCTCCTCCACGTCGTTCCACCCAATCTGCGGAACCTGCCGCGCCGTCAGCCGGGTCACCCGCCCCTGGAAGTAGCCCAGCCCCTGGCCCGCGCCCTCGTCGCTCTCATCGAAGAGCAACTGCATGCCCAGGCAGATGCCCAGGCACGGCAGGCCCGCGTCCAGGGCGCGCCGCATCGCCTCGCGTCCCGGGGCCAGCCGCGCCGCCGCCGCGCCGAACGCGCCCACGCCCGGCAGCACCAGCATATCGGTGTCGAGCGCACGCAGCGGATCCTCCTGCACCCGCACGTCCACGTCCGGCGCGGTGGCCAGGGCCTTCGCCAGCGAGTGCAGATTTCCAGCGCCATAGTCGAACAGGGTCACTCGCATCACAGCGCCTCCTTGAGCGCCTTCAGCGCCGTCGCCATCAAGGGCCAGGGACCACTGCCGATGCGCAGCGCGTCCCCCACCCCGGCGAGTCCTTCGAACACCCGCACGTTCACGTTGCGCTCC
>NZ_RAWI01000506.1 GCF_003612125.1 Corallococcus praedator | reverse complement strand
CCCTCCCACCCGCTCTGCCTGCGTGCACCCGACCCGAACACCTGTGCAGTGTCATCGAGACCTGCTAGGGTGTTCAGGTGTTGGGGCGACGTACGGACCGCGGAGGGCGCGCGTGCTGCTGGGACTTCGGATTTCGAACGTAGCGGTGATTGAGGAGGTGGAGGTGGCGTTTGGCGCCGGCCTTACCGTCCTCACGGGTGAGACAGGGGCTGGCAAGTCCATCTTGGTGGACGCGTTGGGTCTGTTGCTCGGGGGCAGGGCGGATGCGGACGTCATCCGAGCGGGCTGCGAGGACGCGGCGGTGGAGGGCGTGTTCGCCCGGACACCGGTGCTGGCCTCGAGACTGGAGGAACTGGGCCTCCCCGACCTGGGAGACGAGGTGCTGGTGCGCCGGGTGTTGGGGCGCACCGGGCGCGGCAAGGTCTACGTCAACGGCGCGCTGGTGACGCTGGGGGTCCTGGGGAAGCTCACCCGGGGCGCGGTGGACATCGCCGGCCAGCATGAGCACGTGAGCCTCTTCGACTCCGGGCTGCACCGGGTGCTGCTCGACAAGTACGGGCGCCTGGAGGACGCGCTGGCCGCGTACGGCCGCGAGTGGGCGAACCTGCGCGAGGTGGAATCCCGCATGGACGCGCTCGGCGGCGACGACGCCAAGGTGCGCGAGCGCGCGGAGTTCCTGCGCTTCCAACTGGATGAAATCACGCGCCTGGATCCGGAGTCCGGCGAGGACGTGAAGCTGGACGCGGAGCGCCGGCGGCTGGGCAGCGCGCAGAAGCTCAAGCGCCACGGCGCGGAAGCGGAGCTGCTGGTCGCGGGCGAGGCGCCCTCGGCGGTGGAGATCGTCGGGCGGGCGCTGGGGCTCGTGCACGAGGGCGTCAAGTGCGACGCGTCCCTCGCGCCGGTGGCGCTGTCGCTCAGCACCGCGCTGTCGGAGCTGGAGGAGGCCGCGCGCCGGCTCAACCGCTATGTGGAGGGGCTGGAGTCCGACCCCGGGCGGCTGGGCGAGGTGGAGGAGCGGCTGGACGCGCTCAAGCGGCTGTGCCGCAAGCACGGCGTGACGCTGGACGGCGTCCTCCTGAAGCGCGGCGAGCTGGAGACCGAACTGGGCACGCTGGAGAACCGGCGCGAAATCCTGGAGGAGCTGAACCAGGAGAAGAAGCGCGTGGAGGAGCGGGCGCGCAAGGCGGCGCTGTCCCTGTCCAAGGCGCGCAAGGCGAGCGCCGGGGCCTTCTCCCAGCAGGTGCGGGAGGGCCTGGGCGGGCTGGCCATGGGCAAGGCCGCCTTCGAGGTGCGGGTGACGGCCGGGGAGACGCTGCGTCCGGATGGCCTGGACGAGGTGGAGTTCTTCTTCAGCGCCAACCCGGGGGAACCCGCGCGCGCGCTGGCCAAGGTGGCCTCGGGCGGCGAGGCGAGCCGGCTGCTCCTGGCCCTCAAACGTGCACTGGCGGACAGTGACGCGTGCGGCTGCTACGTGCTGGATGAGGCGGACGCGGGCGTGAGCGGCGCCATCGCGGACGTGGTGGGGCGGATGATTCGCGAGGTCAGCTCCCACCGGCAGGTGCTGTGCATCACGCACCTGCCCCAGGTGGCGGCCTACGCGGACGCGCACCTGCTCATCCGCAAGAGCGTCCGGGGCGAGCGCACCGTGTCCCAGGTGCTCCCCCTGGCGGCGGGCGCCGAGCGCACGCAGGAGCTGGCGCGGATGATGTCCGGCGTGGAGGTGACGCGCGAGGCGCTGGGCGCGGCCGAAGCCCTGGTCCGTTCGGCCCACCGCTCCCCCCGGGCGCGCCGGGAATCGGGTCCGGAGGGCACCAGCCCCCGGGGTCGGCTGCGGCGGACGGCCTGAAACCGGGCCTCGAAGGTAGGGGTGACCCAGGGGGGAGGGCATGACGCACCGTGAGTTTTCGTCCGCGTCCTTGCCCCCTCATTGGGGCTCACATAGCATCCGGCGCGTGTCCAGCACCGCAGGGCAGACCGCGGCCCCCCGCCATAAAGTCATCTCCGCTGGCCTGACGGACGTCGGGCGCAAGCGCAATCACAACGAGGACAGTTTCCTCATTGACGATGAGCTCCAGCTCTACGTCGTGGCGGACGGAATGGGTGGGCACGCGGGTGGCGGTACCGCGTCGCGCATCGCCGTCGAGACCATCGACAAGGAGTTGAGGCGCGCGCGCGAAGGGCGAGACAACCCCTTCGTCAGTGTTCCCAACCTCCAGGAGTCGCCCATTCCAGAGGCGCTTCGTTCCGCGGTGGAGAAGGCCTGTCAGGCCATCTACCTCACCGCCCAGGACGACGCGCGGCTCTCTGGCATGGGAACGACCGTCATCTCCCTGGTGGTCCGCGACGAGCACGCCTTCTTCGCCCACGTGGGCGACAGTCGCGCGTACCTCATCCGCGGCGACCTCATCCAGCAGATCAGCGAGGACCATTCCCTGGTCAACGAGCAGATCAAGGCCGGGATGATCACCCCCGAGGAGGCGAAGCACTCCCGCTACAAGAACATCATCACCCGCTCCGTCGGCTTCGAGGAGGAGGTGCAGGTGGACGTCATGGGGCTCGTGTCCGAGCCCGGCGACGTGTTCCTGCTCTGCTCCGACGGTCTGGCCAACATGCTGGAGGACCGGGAGATCCACGACGCCGTGGCCCGTTCCGCCAGCTTCGAGGAAGTGCCCAAGCACCTCATCGACCTGGCCAATGAGCGCGGCGGCGACGACAACATCAGCGTCATTGTCGTGCGCATGGGCGGCTGAAGTCCGCCCTCGACCCGGGTGCGGTGGGGCGCGCCCGGCCTCTGTTGACCTTGACACTCTTCAAAGACGGATGATAGCTGCCCCAACCTTTCCACCCACGGCAAATCGCCAGTGGGTGACGGTGTGTGGGGGGCGGTTGGCGGGGGAGGTGTTGCGAGCGCGCGGAGCGACTTAGGTTCTGCCGCCGGAAGTCCCACGTAAGAGCAGGGTTTCTCCAGGAGTGGTCCGTGGCCAAAAAGTCCTTCACGCTGATGGTCATCCCGGACCACGACGCTCCGGTGAAGCGCTACACCATCCAGCGCTCCTGGCTGGTGCAGGTGGGCATGGGCCTGATGCTGGTGGCGGGACTGGGCGCGGGTGCGAGCATCCACTACCTGCAGGTCGCCGCGGATGCCTCGGAGAACCGCATCCTGCGTGAGGAGAACCTCACGCTGCGCTCCCAGCTGAAGTCGGTGCGTGAGCGCATCGAGCACATTGGCTCCACGCTGGACCGGGTGGAGCGCTTCGACCAGAAGCTGCGCGCGGTGACGCTGCTGTCGGACCCGCAGCGCAACCTGGCCATGGGCCCCACGGAGCCGGAAGCCGGCACCATGGCGCCCGCGACGGACACCCAGTTCACGCAGCTGACCACCACGGAGACGCCCAAGGTGCTGCTGGGGCGCCTGGACCGGCTGTCCGCGGAGGCCACCCGCCAGGAGCTGAGCCTCCAGGACCTGCAGGCCTACTTCCAGGACCAGAAGTCGCTCTTGGCCTCCACGCCGTCGGTGTGGCCGGCGCGCGGCTGGGTGACCAGCGACTTCGGGCAGCGCCTGGACCCGTACACGGCGGACCGGGTAACGCACGCGGGCCTGGACATCGCGGCGCCCCACGGCAAGGAAGTCACCGCGCCGTCGGACGGCACGGTGGTGTTCGCGGGCCTGGAGGGCGGGTACGGCAACGTGCTCGTCATCGACCACGGCTACGGCATCAAGACGCGCTACGGCCACCTGTCCAAGATTCTCGTGAAGGCCGGCGACCGCGTGAAGCGCGGCGTCCCCGTGGCGGCGGTGGGCAACACGGGCCGCTCCACCGGTCCGCACCTGCACTATGAGGTGCGCGTGAACGGCGTGCCGCAGAACCCGCGCAAGTTCATCCTCGAGGAGTAGCCCGAGGCGATTCCAGGGCGCGCGGTCCGGGGCTCCCAGCAGCGAGCCCCGTCGATCCGCCCCGAAGCTTCCTCCGACGCTTCAGGTTCCTTCCGGCTCCGGAAGGAACGCATCCAGGCGCAGGTGCCGGCGCTGCAGGCCGTGCGTCCGCCCGGTGCGCTCCATGATGTAGGCCCGCTCCACCTCCGCCCACAGGAGCGGCCCCAGCACCTGCCAGTGGGACGGCTGGTGCACCGTCAGCTCCAGCAGCGCCACGGTGAAGCCCGGCACGTCGGTGGCCGCCGCGCCCGGGGGCAAGGTGGGGCGCAGGTCCTCCGTCAGCCGCGCCCGCGTGGTGTCCGCGCTGTCCTCGCGCACGGTGAGCTGGGACGTGGGCACGAGCAGCACCGCGAAGCCGTCCGGCTGGAAGCGCACGATGCGCGCGCCCGGGTACTGCGCCGCGAGCGACGCGACGAGCGCCTTGAGCAGCGCGTCCCCCGCCGGGAAGCCGAAGCGGGCGTTGAAGTGGATCATCTCCTTCACGTCCACCATCACCGCGCCCACGGTCCAGCCGTCATGGTGGGCGTGCGTGGACAGGTCGAACTGCTCCTTGAGGAGCGTTCCCTGCGTCAGCGCCAGCACGTGCAGCGCCCCGGTGGCGTCGGGCTGGCCGCGCCGGCGCTGCTCGGTGGCGATGAGCTCCAGGGCGGCCGCCTGGGGCGCCTCCTGCGCGTGCCCGGGCCGGGCGGCCCGGGGGTGGAGTGCGACGAGCGCGGTGGCGGTGGAATCGTCGATGGAATAGGGCATCGTGCCCGGGTGTGTAGCGCGGACGGCACCCGGGCGCAGGCTGCTTTCAGCGCATGCGTCGCGCCGTCACCGTCACCTCGTCCCGGTCATGGTAGAGCTGGCGGACGGTGAGGCCCTCCCAGCCCCCGTCGTCCACGAGGATCTGCTTCACGCGCAGGAGCAGCGGGTTCTTGTCCTTCATGGGCAGCTTGATGTTGGCCACCAGGTTGCGCGCCCAGCGGCGGCGCCCCCACTTGGCCAACAACTGCGCCACCTCCAGCGGCCGCCACGCCATGTCGCAGAAGAGCCAGTCCGCGGGCTCCTCCGGGGCATAGGCGAAGGCGCTCTCCTGGACGTGCTGCACGCGGGGGTTCTTCGTGAGCTCCGGCATCAGCTTCGCCGGGTCCACCGCCACCACCCGCGCCCCGCGCGCCACCAGCCGCTGCGTCCAGCCGCCCGGCGCCGCGCCCAGGTCCACGCAGACATCGCCGCGCCCCGGCTCATCCGGCAGGCCGTCCAGGGCCTCCTCCAGCTTCATCGCCGCGCGGGAAGGGGACTCGCCCGCGCGCTTCATCCGCCGCCGGCCGCCCGGAGCGAGCGACAGCGCCTCGCGGGCACTCACCGCGCCCAGGATGAGCACGCCGTCCGGCGCCACGCACAGGCCCACCAGCAGGGCGCCGGACTCGCGCGCCCGGTTGTCGTCCTCCAGCAGGCGGTTGGGGTGGATGGCCGCGCGCACCGCGGCTTCCAGCGCCTCCGCGCGTCCGGCCTGCGTGTTGCCGCGCTCACTGTCGGGCGTGAAGGCGCGCAGGAGCCAGGGAACGCGGGTGGGCAGCTCGGAGAGGGCGTCCACGATGTCCTCCACGGGGACCTGCTCCCCGCCCGCGGGGGCCCAGGTGGCGATGACCCTCTCGGCCGCCCGGCCGAAGGCGGGGGGCACTTCCGGCCGGTGCTCGGACTCCACCAGGGCGGGGCCCAGGATGCGGGGGTTGGCGTGAGACCACACCAGCTCCTCGAACAGGTGGGCTTCGAAGCCCTCCCGGCACGTCCACAGCCAGCGCCCTGGCTGGGCGGCGAGCGTCTGTGCGGGGATGGAAGGAGCACGCGCCCGAGGTGGGATGCGCGGCGCCGGAGCTG
>NZ_RAWI01000505.1 GCF_003612125.1 Corallococcus praedator | reverse complement strand
GCCCACCGCCAGCGACGCCTGCGCCCCGTACAGCGCGCGGCGCACGCCCTCCACCGAGAAGCGCATCGGGTTGAGCAGCATCACCCACGACAGCACCGGCCCCGCGCCCTTCACCGGGAACATCGCGCCGGACAGCACCCACATGGGCAGCATCACCAGGCTCATCACCGCGTGGTAGCCCGCGCTGGAGCGCACCCACCACGCCAGCGCCATCCCCATCCCGGTCAGCGCCAGCGCCGACAACACCATCACCGCGGCCAGCAGCGGGTAGTCCACCGCCCCCACGTCCACGCCCGCCAGCGGCGCGAACAGGAGGAACATCGACGCCTGCATCAGCGCGATGGTGGACGACCCCAGCGCCTTGCCCAGCACCACCGCCAGCCGCGACCCCGGCCCCGCCAGCACCGCCTGGAGGAAGCCCTCCTTGCGGTCCTCGATGACGGTGATGGTCGCGAAGATGGCGCTGAAGAGCACCACCATCGTGACGACGCCCGGGAAGAAGAACTGCTGGTAGCCCAGCCCCTGCGCGCCCTCCACCCGGAACGAGCCCGCGAACCCCGAACCGATGACGAACCAGAACAGGATGGGCTGCGCCAGCGCGCCAATCACCCGGCTGGGCTGACGGAAGAAGCGCACCACGTCGCGCGCGAGCAGCACCCGCACCGTGGCCCACTGCAGCGCGAGCGTCCCCGGCTCACGGCGTGAGACAGGCGCGGCCGGCGCGGCCACGGACGAAGGAACAGGCACGGGGATGTCGGCGCTCATCGGCGTTTCCTCGGCGCGGGCACGGGCGCGGGCGCATCCGCCCCCAACGCCTTCCCGGTGAGCTGGAGGAACACGTCCGCCAGCGTGGGCCGGCGCAGCGACACGGAGTCAAACCGCCCCGGAGGGAAGGCCTCCACCAGTCGCGGCACCAGCGCATGTCCTTGCGCGGCCTCCACCTGCACGCGCCCCTCCACCACCTTCGCCTCCAACCCCAGCTTCTGCGTCACCTGCGCGGCCAGGGCCTCCGGCTCCGGCCCCTCCAGCGTGAGGATGTCGCCGCCCATGCGCGAGGCCAGCGCCCGGGGCGTGTCACACGCCACCAGCTTCCCGGCATCCAGCACCGCCAGCCGGTCGCACCCTTCCGCTTCATCCGCGCGGTGCGTGGTGAGCAGCACCGTGACGCCCTGCGCGTCGCGCAGCCGCTTGAGGTGCGTCCAGAACGTGCGGAAGGCCGCCTCGTCCAACCCTTGCGTGGGTTCGTCCATCAGCACCACGCGCGGTTGGTGCACCAGCGCCCGCGCCAGCTCCAGCCGCCGGCGCATGCCGCCCGACCAGGTGCCCACCCGCTCGTCGCCCCGGTCCAACAGGCCGATGAGCGACAGCATCGTCTCCACGCGCGCCTTCGCGTCCGCGCCGGAGAGGCCGTACAGCCGAGCCCCCAGCAGCAGGTTCTCCCGGGCCGTCAGCAGGTCGTCCAGGCTGCCCTTCTGGAAGATGACGCCCATCTGGCGGCGCAGCGCGGGGTCGCTCAGGCAGAGCACGCGGCCGGCGAAGTGCACCTGCCCCGCGTCCGGGGCGAGCAGGCCCGCGAGCAACTGGAAGGTGGTGGACTTGCCGGCGCCGTTCGGCCCCAGCAGGCCCAGGATCTCTCCCGGCTGCACGGACAGCGACAGGCCGTCCACGGCGGTGCGCCCACCGAAGCGACGCGTGAGCCCCTCGATGCGCAGCAGCGGCGGGGGCGGGGTGGCAACCGAGGTGTCGGGCATGAAGGGCGTCCTCGCGCGACACAACCGCCGCGCGGGCCCGCTAGCCGTGCGGGACGCGGTCCAGCGTCATCGCGGCGAACAGGCCGGTGAGATACACGAGCGAGAACAAGAACGTCTGGCGCGCCCAGGGCTTCCCCAGGTGCTTGAAGAAGCCCCACGCTCCCATCCCGAGGAAGCTCAGGCCCAGCACCACCGCCGCCGCCAGGTACCACGTGCCGGCGATGTGCAGCTGGAAGGGCAGGAGCGTCATCGGCACCAGCGCCACCAGGTAGAGCACCACCTGCGCGCGGCTGGACTCGTCGCCCCGCTCGATGGGCACCGACTTGAGGCCCGCCGCCGCGTACTCCTCCTTGCGGAACAGCGCGATGGCGATGAAGTGCGGCATCTGCCAGAGGAACATGATGGCGAACAGCGCGAAGCCGCCCGCGTCCACCGTGCCCGTCACCGCCGTCCAGCCCATCAGCGGAGGCAGCGCGCCCGGGACGGCGCCCACCAGCATCGCCGCGGACGTGCGCGCCTTGAGCGGCGTGTAGGCCAGCACGTAGCTCAGCAGCGCGATGAGCCCCAGCACGCCGGTGAGCAGGTTCGCGCCCAGCACCAGCGCCGGCAGCGACACCACCGCCAGCGACAGGCCGAACCACAGCGCCGTGGAGGGATCCATGCGCCCGGCGGGCAGCGGCCGGTTGCGCGTGCGCGCCATGAACTGGTCGCTGTGGCGCTCCATGTAGCAGTTGAACGCGTTCGCCGCGCCCACCGTGCCCGCCGTCGCCAGCAGCGTCACCAGGGCCCGCACGGGGCCCAGGGGGCCCGGCGCCAGGAACATGCCGCCCGCGGCCGTGATGAGCACCAGGGAGGACAGGCTCGGCTTGGTGAGGGAGATCAGGTCGGACGCGGTGGACGACTGGGGCAGGGCACGCGCGCTCACGCAGACTCCAACAGGTGGCCCCGGACCGAGTGTTCGCTTCCGGCCGAGGGGACGTGGGTGGCCCCTCCCATACCGTCACCCGGCAGGGGTGGCAAGGCGGAGCCTCCCCACCACATCAGCCTGCCTTGTCGCCCCCCTTCAAAAACGAAGCGCCGCGAACCCCTTTGGGGATTCGCGGCGCGGGGGACAGCGGGCGCTACCGGGGGCGGCTTACATGCCCAGTCAATTGCCCGCGAGCCGCTGCGCGTCGGTGAGGTACTCGCCCTTGGGCTCGCGCTTCACGTACTCCTGCGCCAGCGTGCGGACCTTGGCCGTCTGCTTGGGGTCCTTGGCGAGCAGCGCGGCGTAGAAGTAGTACACCGGCGAGTAGCCCTCGTCGGAGGTGAGCGCGCGCTGGAAGGACTCGTCGGCCTTGGCCGCGTTGCCCTGGCCCTGGTAGACGCGGCCCAGCTCGGTGAGGGCCATGGCGACACGGTCCGGCTGACCGAAGAACTCCTGGCTGGCCTTCTCCAACTGCTCCTTGGCCTTGTCCCACTCCGAGCGCTCCCGGTAGATGCCGCCCATGGCGAGGCGGGCCTCGGGGTTCTTCGCCTTCGGGTCCTTCACCGCGCGCTGGTACTGCGCGAGCGCGTCATCCAGCTTGTTCTGGCGGCGGTAGGCGTTGCCCAGCATCACCACCAGCTTGGGGCTGTCGCCCATCGTCTTGAGCGCGGTCGTCAGCGCCTCGGAGGCTTCCTTCTCGCCGCCCGGCTTGCCCATGAGCGCCTTGGCCAGCTCGACGTGGAACTGGGCGCGGCTGGCGTCCACCTTGATGGCCTTGCGGATCTCCTCCGCGGCCGCGTCGAAGTTGCCCTCGGCCAGCAGGCGCCGGCCCTTGATGAGGTTCAGCTCCGGGTTCTGCTTGTCGAGCGCGAAGCCGGTCTCCTCCGCCTTGAGGACCTCCGCCTTCGCCTTGGCGGCATCCACCGGCACGCCCGTCGCCTCCGCCAGCTTCTGCTGCACGTCCGGCTTGAGGGTGGGCATGGCCAGCGACACGCGGGCGATGAGCAGCGAGCGCGCGAGCTGCGCGGCGGCCAGCTGACGCGGGCTGGGAGGCGGATCCACCTCCAGCAGCTTCTTGATCATCTGGTTGACCAGCCCGTAGTTGGGCTCGTCCTGCTCCAGCATCAAGAGCGACCGGCCCAGCAGCGACTCCGGGTGGTCCTTCTCGTAGCGCAGCGCGAAGTCGTAGTTCTTCCAGGCGGTGTTGTCCTGGCCCAGCCGGCGGTACACCGCGCCCAGGCCCGCGTAGACGCGCGGATCATCCGGAGCCAGCGTCTGCGCGCGCTCCAGGCTGTCGCGCGAGCGCTCCAGGTCTCCGGCGTTCATCTGGATGAGGCCCAGCGTGAGGTACAGGAGCGAGGAGGCCTTGTTCTTGTCGTTGAGGTCCTTGACCTGCGCATCCAGCTCGGTGAGGGCTTCCTTGCCCTTGCCGCTGTAGGTCTTCACCAGGGCCTGCGCCGCGATGAGGTGGCTGGAGAGCTCCTGGGTCTTCTGCGCCGCCGCCAGGTGCTCCTCCGCCTGCCGACGGGCGTCGTCGCCGCCGCCGTGCTCACCCCAGCGGATGGCGTACGCGTACGCGAGGTAGCCGTGGGCCGCGGTGGAATCCGGATCCACCTCCAGCGCCAGGTCCGCCGCCTCGCACGCCTTCTTGTAGCTGACGAACGAGTCGTGCTTGAGCTGCTCGGTGGCGACGTCCAGGTTCTTCTTCAGCTCCCGGCCGCGCTTCTTCGCCTGCGCCGAGTACCAGCCGTAGCCACCCGCGAACAACGGGATGAGCAGCAGCAGCACCAGCGACAGCATCTTGCTGCGGTTGCCACCGGCGGCGGGCTTGCGGCGCGACGAAGGCTCGTCCTCGTCGTCCTCCACCTCTTCCACCACGATCTGCGGGCGGCGCTGGGAGGGCGGACGCGTGCCGGCCTCCGCCGGACGGGAGGCGCCGGACGGGCCGGTGCGGGCCTGCGGCTGAGAAGGCGCGCTGACGCGGCCCACGGGCGTGCTGGCCACCGGCGGGCTCGCCACCGGAAGGGTCGCGGCGGCGGGCGCCTCCACGGCGGCGGGCGGCGGCGTGGCCACGGGCGCGAGCACCGGCGTGGGCGCGACCGGGCGCGGAATCTCCACCTTGTACTGCTGGAGGAGCGTGACGGTCTCCGGGTCACCGGGATCCGCCTGGTAGGCCTTGAGCAGGTTGGCGCGGCCGGTCTCCGACTCGCCACCCTTGATCTGAAGCACGCCCGCCATGCGCAGGGCGGCCTTGTCCTCGGGCTGGACCTGGAGGGCCCCCTGGACTTCTTCCAGGGCCTTCTTGTCCTTGTTCTGCGCCGCGTAGACACGGGCCAGGAGGAGGCGTGGATCGGCCGCTGTCGGATGGGCCTTCACGCCCTTCTTGCAGACGACCATGGCCTCCATGAAGCGCCCCAGGTCGAGGTACGCCTCCGCCAGGGGCTTGTACGCATCCGACGAGGGATCGGAAGCGAACGAATGCTCAAGCTTCGCGAGCTCGGTGGGGCTCAACGTCTTTGAAGGGGAGGTGGACATGAACCAGATGGAAGCCCGGAGGACCGGGAAGGATGCGGTACTGAAGAGCGGTTTTTATGGCATCCGCTGCGCGGCACGTCAATCGCAGGGTTGCTGGTGAAAACGAGCTGCTTGACAGCAAGGTCAGGCTTCGGTACTAGCCCCATCACCTCGCCGGTCCCAACACCGCCGGGGCGCAGGGCAGGCAGTCGTGGTCCGTTTTGGGGGCGTAGCTCAGTTGGGAGAGCGTCGCGTTCGCAATGCGAAGGTCGTCGGTTCGATCCCGTCCGCCTCCACCATGAAGAAAACAAAGGGCCTCACGGGAAACCGTGAGGCCCTTTGCATTTCAGGCACTTCCGGTCGTTGCCGAATTGCAAAGGCTTCGGGCTTTGTTATCCGGGGCCGATGACCGACCCGTCCGCCTCCCTGTCGTTCTTCGCCCGCTTCTGGCTCGCCTGGCTGTGCTTCTGGCGCTGCCTCGTGTCCCGCGAGTTCGCGCAGGCCGTGTTGCCGACCAGCCGCGCCTACGATGCCGGTCAGCTCAAGGAGCTTCCGGCCGGAGACGTGGCCCCCCCGC
>NZ_RAWI01000504.1 GCF_003612125.1 Corallococcus praedator | reverse complement strand
CTCGTCACCGCCGCGCGACATGACCAACGCGACGCCCGCGCCCAGGAGCACCAGCGGCACGGCGATGAGCGCCACCTTCTTGCCCCCGGACATGCCCTGGGGCGGCGGCGGCTCGACGGGCTCCTCGCGGGCCGGGGACGGCCGACGGTTGGCCTGGGAGAGGGGCGGATTGCCAGTGCTCGAGGTCGGACGGGCCGAGGACTGCGCACCCCCCGCGGGCGTGGAGCCCCGGGCCGGGGCCGCGCCCACTCGGGACGCGGACCGTGCGTGGGTGCCCGTGCCCGCCGGGGCGGGGGCACGACCGGCGCGGCTGGCGGAGCCCAGGCGACTGCCTGAACCCGCGCGGCTGTTGGAGCCCGCACCCGGACGGCTGCGGCTGCCGGTGCCACGGTCCGCCCCGGGGACGCCGCCCGTGGGGTGCGCGTCCAGCTCCTCCGCCGACAGGCCGTCCACCGAGTCGATGAGCGCGTCGATGAACTCCTGCGCGTTCTGGTAGCGGTCTTCCTTCTCCGCGGAGAGCGCCTTGGCGAAGAACGCGTCCAGCGCCTCCGGCACGGGCGCGCCCTGGCGCTTGGAATTCACCGGGGGCACGGGCTGGGTGAGCGCGGCGGTGAGCGCCTTGCGCACCGTGTTGGCGCCATAGGGAGAGCTGCCCGTGAGGCAGAAGTACAGCACGCCCGCCATGGAGTAGAGGTCGGAGCGCTGGTCCACGGACTCGCCGCCGGCCTGCTCGGGCGGCATGTACTGGGGGGTGCCCAGCACCTGGCCGGTGGAGGTGAGCTGCTCCTCCTCGTCCTGCTCCAGCGCCTTCACGAGGCCGAAGTCCAGCACCTTGACGAAGTCCTTCCCGTCGAGCGCCTGGACCATGATGTTGTGCGGCTTCAGGTCGCGGTGGACGCAACCCTCCTCGTGCGCGTGGGCGAGGCCCAGCGTGGCCTGCTCCAGGAGGTTCACGGCCCGGCGCAGGGTCATGGGCCCCTCGCGCTTGACCAGCTCCTTGAGGCTTTCGCCCTTGAGCAGCTCCATCACGTAGTAGCAGGTGCCGTCCGCAGCGCGGCCGAAGTCGAAGATGGTGATGACGTTCGGGTGGCGCAGGCGGCTGGCGATCTCCGCCTCGCGGCGGAAGCGCTCGAAGAACTGGGGCGCGGCGGCGAGCGACGGGTTGAGCGTCTTCACCGCCACCGGGCGCTGGACGGAGGTCTGGGTGGCGCGGAACACCATGCCCATGCCGCCCTGGCCGAGCACGCTCTCAATCTTGTAGCGGCCGTCCAGGACCTGGCCCAGGAGCTGGAGGCTCTGCGCCGCGCACAGGTGATCTTGACCGTCGGTACTTCCGCAATGGGGGCAGGGGGCGGCCATGGGTGGCGGGAGTATAGGCAAGCCGCGCGCCATGCCCAACCCGAGAGATGTGCCCCCTGGGCAGTCAGGCAGGCATCTGAGGCGTTCCCGTGGGGCCCTCGGGCTGTTATCTCCCGCCCCGCCATGAGCCTCGTCATCGCCCAGGACATCAGCCTCGCCTACGGAAAGAAGGTCCTCTTCGATGAGGACAACTTCACACTTGGCCCACGGGACCGGGTGGGGCTGGTGGGGGCCAACGGCACGGGGAAGTCCTCCCTGATGAAGATCATCGCCAAGGCGAGCCTGCCGGATGGGGGCACCATCCAGTACAGCCGCCGGGCCCGGGCGGGCTATCTGCCCCAGGAAATCGCGGGGTTACCCGAAGGGACGGTGGTGGAGGCGGTGATGAGCACCGTGCCCGGCCGGGACGCCATGGAGTCGCGCCTGAGGGACACCGAGGCGGCCCTGGCGGCGGCCGTGGAGGAGGAGGACCAGCTGGAGCTGGCCCAGACGCTGGCGGACCTCCACGCGGAGCTGGACGACTTCGAGAACCGCTACGGCCGGCACCACGCCGAGCGCATCCTCAAGGGCCTGGGCTTCCGGGACGCGGACCTGTCCAAGCCCACCCAGGCGCTGTCGGGCGGCTGGCGGATGCGGGCGGCGCTGGCGGGATTGCTGCTTCAGGACCCGGACCTGCTGCTCTTGGACGAGCCGACCAACCACCTGGACGTGCCGACCCTGGCCTGGTTCGACGGGTTCCTGCGCCGCTCCAACAAGGCGATGGTGCTCATCTCCCACGACCGCGACTTCCTCAACCGGCAGATCAACCGGGTGGTGTCGCTGGAGATGGAGGGCGTGCGCGAGTACACGGGCAACTACGAGGACTACAAGCGCCTGCGCGCCGAGGAGATGGTGCTGCTCCAGGCGAAGGCGGAGAAGGTGGAGCAGCGCCGCGCGGAGCTGCAGGGCTTCATCGACCGGTTCGGCGCGAAGGCCACCAAGGCCAAGCAGGCGCAGAGCCGCGCGAAGATGCTGGCCAAGCTGGAGAAGGTGCAGCTCCTGGAAGAGCGGCAGACGATGAAGTTCCGCTTCCCGGAGGTAGAGCGCAGCGGCCGGGACGTGGTGCTGATGGAGGACATCACCAAGCGCTACGGCGCGCTCACCGTCTATGACGGGCTGAACGCGCGGCTGGAGCGGGGCCAGAGAATCGCCGTGGTGGGCGCCAACGGCGCGGGCAAGACGACGCTCTTGAAGATGGTCGCGGGCGAGCTGGCCCCGGACACCGGCAAGGTGACGCTCGGGCACAACGTGGTGGTGGGCTATTACGCGCAGCACCACGCGGACAAGCTCGACCGTGACAACACCATCATCGAAGAGGTGCGGCCTCTGGCGGCGGACAAGCCGGAGAGCTACGTGCGCGGCGTGCTGGGCGCGTTCCTCTTCAGCGGCGACGACGTGGAGAAGCCCATCGGCGTGCTGAGCGGTGGCGAGCGTGCGCGCGTGGCCCTGGCGAAGCTGCTGCTGACTCCGTCCAACTTCCTGCTGATGGACGAGCCGACGAACCACCTGGACCTGGACTCGTCGGAGATGCTGATTGAAGCGCTGAAGCTGTACGGCGGCACGCTGTTGTTCGTGAGCCACAACCGCAGCTTCATCAACGGCCTGTGCACGCACGTCTGGGAGGTGGCGGACGGGAAGCTCACGTCGCACCCGGGCAACCTGGACGAATACCTCTACCACCAGGAGCAGCAGCGGCTGGCGGCGGAGGGCGCGGACACCAGCACGTCCGGCGGCAAGGGCACGGGGGCGGGCGCGGCGACGGTCTCCGAGAAGGAGCGCAAGCGGCTGGAGGCGGAGGCGCGCCAGCGTCGCTCGGTGGTGGAGGGCCCCATCAAGAAGGAGATCGCGAAGCTGGAGGAGCGCATCGCGAAGGTGGAGACCGAGCAGAAGGAGCGCGAGGCGCAGCTCGCGGACCCGGTGCTCTACAACGACTTCGCTCGGGCGAAGCCGCTGATGGACGGGCACCGCGCGGGCAAGGAGGAGCTGGAAGACCTCTATGCCCGGTGGGAAGTCGCGCAGGAGAAGCTGGCGGCGGCGCAGGCCTGAGCTCCGAACCCATGGACCTGGACGCGTGGCTGGGGCGGTTGGGATTGAATCCCGCCCCGAGCAGCCTGGAGGAGATTCGCGAAGCCTTGCGGGTCCAGACGGAGCAGGAGCACCGCTCCCAGGGGGACGGGGACACGGAGTGGATGCGGCTGTGCTGCGTGCAGTTGTTCCACGCGGGCCTGCTGGAGGATGTCCTCCGCATCTGGCGGGCGAAGCGGGCCAGCATGGACGCGGCCGCGTCCATCGATGTCCAGTTCCTCTGTGGCGCGGGGCTGGAGCGGACGAAGGAATCCCTCGCCTCGCAGGCGTCGGATGAGGCCCGGAAGGCCTTGCGGTACTTGGAAGAGTGCGAGGCCGCCGGGGACTTCGAGGACTTCACCGTCGCGGGCTATTTGAAGCGCTGCGCGGCGTATTACGGCACGCAGCCCTGAGCACGGCCAGCGCTACTGGATGTCGAAGGTCTTCCGGACCGGGACGCCGCCGCGTTCAATCTGCAGCTCGATGCGCCGGGCCTCCCGCAGGGTCATGAAGGCTTCCAGGGCCTTGTCCGGGCCGTCCAGGTCCAGCCCGTTGATGCGCTGGAGCACGTCCCCGTTGCGCAATCCCAGCCGCGAGTAGAACGAGCCGTCCTTGATGGAGAACAGCTTGAAGCCCACGGGACGGCCTTCCTTGAAGGCGGGGACCACGCGGGCCTCCATGGACAGCTCGTCCAGGTGCGCGAGCGCTTCGGTGAGGTCCTCGCGGGGCACGACGTGGGTGTCTGGTCCCGTGGCGCGGATGCCCTTGCCCAGGCCGGAACCCCCTGGCATCGCGGCGCCTGGATGGGCATTCACCGGGGTCGGGCCCGTGCCCGGCAGGGACGCGCCGTCGATGTATTCGAGCCGCCCGTCGACCACGAACACGATGCGCTCCCGCTCGATGGCGAAGACCCGGGCGCCCTTGAAGGCATCACTGACCATCAGGCTGCGAGCGACGCCTCCTGAAAGTTCGTGGATGGAGGCCATCGACCACCGAGGATCCTGTGAGACCAGCGTCCCGAGCAGCCGCAGGGGCAGTGTGCTCCGGGGGAGGTGAGGGCCTGGCTCCACTTCCATGGGGCTCGGGAGGGAAAGGCCCGTGAGCCTTGCCAGGAGGTCCGTGTCCAGCGCCGGTCCGGACGGAGTGCGCGATGGCACCCGCGCCGTGCTTTCCCTGGCACGAGGCGATGGCATCAGGACGCCGATGAACACCTGATTCACGATGAGCGCCGCTGTCAGCGCGCACGAAAAGACAAGCAAGGCAAAGCCGCCCTGCACGGACCTGCGCATCCCATGGTTCATGAATCCCTCCCTTGGCGAAGCGTGGGAGGCATGAGCAAGACCAGGGCCAGGGGCCGTGGAAGGCATGCTCACGACGGAATGACCGCGCGCCGCGGCCCTTTGGCGGACGTCTTGTCAGGCCTTGGGGCGCCGTGAGGGACAGCCTGTCAGGCGCGCGGCAGGGGGCTACTTGAACAGCTTTGACAGCAGCCACACCACGGCGGACTCGGTGGTACCGGTGTTCAGGTACTGGGACCTGCGGCCGGCGGACTCACTGGCCCGCGCCTTCGTCAATTCACCGGAGTAGGGCACGGAGCCCTCCGGGGCGCAGCTTCCACAGAACAGCCGCTCCTCCCAGACGAACCCGTAGCGCGGCTCCATCCGTCGCCCGCAGGTCGTGCACGCGGGCTCGTCGCCCAGCAGCACCTTGGGCCGCAGGTTCATGCTCCGGGGCGCGCTCTCGCTCTCATACTCATGCTCGAAGTCCGCGGCGTGGAGCTCCGGAGCCTGCTCGTCCCGTGCCCGGGGCGCCGGTGTCGTCGCATTCAGGAGCCGGGTCACCTCTTCCCGGTCCATCGCCACGCCCCGGCACTTCACGCAGACGTCCACCGTCACGTCCCGCAGCTCCACCGCGGACAGCGGCGCGCTGCCGCATCCGGGACAGGTGGGAGCCCGCCGCCCGCAGGACGGACAGCCGGGGACGTATTGGAGTCCCGCGTCACAGCCCCGGCACCGCCCGGGCCTTCCCTTCGCCTGCTCGAACACGGCCTCCATCACCGGACCGGTGACGACCGTGCCCAGCGCCTCCGCGTCGAGCCAGCCGGCGCCGCAGTTGCCGCACTCGTCGCGCTCCAGGCCCCGGGCGTGGGTGCTGCGCATCGTCGTCTGGCAGTAGGGGCAGGGACACGGCTGCATGGGCCCCCAAGCCTAGCGGGTCTTTCCCGGAAGAGGGACCCCCGGGGTGGGGACCCGGCGTCTTCAGCTGGCGCGGCGACGCTTGTCGCGCTTGGACCGGGGCTCGGGCGGCTTCGGCGGGCCGGGGGCCGGCTCGCGCAGCTCCTCGGGGATGGCCAGGGAC
>NZ_RAWI01000503.1 GCF_003612125.1 Corallococcus praedator | reverse complement strand
CCCCCACACGCCACCCGCGCCAGAAAGGGTTGTCGTCCGCGCACCCCTGTCCGCCCGAGTGGCATCCAGCCCCCCGTGGCTCCCGGGCCACGGACGCCCATGGCCCGGGCTTTGCTGGTAGACGGAAAAAAAGCAGCCGTGGTGCTGGACGGTGTGGAGGTGTGCACGTGGAAGAAGTCGGTGGTGGGCCTGGGGACGCGGTGCACTCCTCGTGGTTGGAGTTGAGCGCATCCCATCTCCGGCACAACGTGGAGGCCTTCCGCGCGCTGGAGTCCTCGGGGCCCACGCCCCGGGTGCTGGGCGCGGTGCTCAAGGGCAATGCGTATGGCCATGGGCTCGCCCAGGTGCTGCCGCTGGTGCACGCGGGCGTGGACGTCCTCTATTTCATCGCGCCGCGGGATGCGCTCACGGTGCGCGCGCACGAAGCCGCGCACGGCCTGCCCGCGCGGCAGGTGGTGGTCCTGGGCGCGGTGTCCCCCGAGGAGGCCGTCGTCCTGGCGCGCGAGGGTATCGACGTGGTGGTGGCGGACCGCTCCTGGGCGGACGCGGTGCCGGGCCTGCGCGCGGCGAAGCTTCCGCGCCCTCTTCGCGTGCACGTGCACCTGGACACGGGGCTGGGCCGCGAGGGCTTCACGGCGGATCAGCTCCCCATGGAGACGCAGTTCCTCGCGGACGCGCCCGACGTCTTCGAGACGGTGGGCGTGCTCAGCCACTTCGCCAACACGGAGGACGTGACGGAGCAGGGGTACGCGCTCGCGCAGTTGGACGCGTTCGAGACGGGCCTTGCGCACCTGACGGCGCAGCTGAAGCCCGCGAAGCCGTTGCAGCGCCACATCGCCGCGAGCGCCGCCGCGCTGGTGCTGCCCCGGGCGCGCTACGAGGCCGCGCGGGTGGGCATCTCCCTGTATGGCCTGTGGCCGTCGCCGGAGACGCGGCTGTCGGCGCGGCTGGTGCTGGGGGAGCTGCCGGTGCTCAAGCCGGTGCTGTCGTGGCGGTGCAAGAGCCAGGTGGTGAAGTGGCTGCCCGCGGGAAGCTACGTGGGCTACGGCTGCACGTACCGTTGCCCGGAGCCCACGCGCCTCGCGGTGCTGCCGGTGGGCTACTACGACGGCTACCCGCGCCTCGCGTCCGGCAAGGCGCACGTGCTGGTGAACGGGCGCCGGTGCGCGGTGCTGGGCCGCGTGATGATGAACCACCTGATGGTGGACGTGACGCGCGCCGTGTCGGACGAGCGCCCGTTGACGGCGACGCTGCTGGGCCGCGACGGAGAGGAGTCCGTGTCCGCCGAGTCCCTGTCCGGCTGGGCGCAGACCATCCACTACGAGCTGCTCACCCGCCTGGGCTCGCACCTGCGCCGCGTGGTGGTGGAGTAGGCGACCGCGTTCTTCAGTCCTTGCGCGCCGGCTCCGTGCCCTGCGTCAGGCCGGGCGACGCAGCGGTCACCAGCGCGGCGGGAGGCTGCACCTTCCAGCGGCGGTGCAGCCACAGCCACTGCTCCGGATGCCGGCGGATGGCGCGCTCCAGTCCCGCCGTCACCCGGGCCGTGTGCTCGGTGATGGGGTCCGCGAACTCGCCCGGCGCGGGTGCCGGAATGGGCCCCTCCACCTCCAGCCGGAACCGCGCTCCCGGACCCGGCGGACGCACGCCCACCACCACGAACACCGGCATGCCCGTGCGCTCCGCGGCCACCGCCATCGCGGGCGTGGTGGACGCGAGCCTTCCGAAGAACGGCACGAACACCGCTGCCTTCGCCGGCAGCGCCTGGTCCAGCAGCATGAACGCGGACTCGCCCCGTTGCACCGCGTCGGTGATCTCCTGGATGGCGCCCTTCGGATAGATGAGCCCCGCGCCCGCGCCCAGCCGGTTCTCCGCGATGCGCGTGTTCAGCGCGCCCTTGAGCGGCCGCACCAACGCGTTGAGCGGCACGCCCAGGCGAATGAGCATCTGCCCCACCAGCTCCCAGTTGCCGAAGTGCGCCGTCACCAGCAGCGCCCCCTTGCCCGTGGCCACGTGCGCCTTGAGCGCCGCCCACGCCTCCTCGCCCTCGATGCCTTGCTTGTCCCAATCCGGCGCCATCCGGTCGCCCGACGGCAGCGACTCCACCACCACGCGCGCCATGGTGATGTACGCACCTCTCGCGATGGCGTGCCGCTCCGCCTCGCTCTTCTCCGGCATCGCGTGCGCCAGGTTGTCCAGCGCCACCTTGCGGCGGATGCCCAGCGTGTAGGCCAGGTTCCCCACGAAGCGCGCCAGCGCGTCCCGGGCCCCGGGTGACAACGCGGTGAGCAACGCCCAGACGCCGCGCGTCAGCAGCGCCACGATGGGGCCGGGCGGCTCGCCGACGATGCGGCGCAGGTGCTCTGGTGGCTTCTTCCCCTCGGGAGGGGTGTTCGTTTGCGCTGGGGACGGATGGGCGGAGAGGGGAGCGGACACGGCCGAGCACTCCACCGCGAACACGACCTGACAGCAAGGCCACGCACCGCTTGCACATCGCTACCTTGCTCGGCCGGTCTACGACACACTGCCCGGCCATGCCCAACCTGCTCCGTCCGGTGGCCCTGGCCACCGTTACCTTCCTCGCGGCATGTGGTGCCCGACAGGGCAACGCTCCCGCTCCCGGCGCCGTCGAAACACCGCCGGTCGTCCAAGCCCCCGCCGCGCCCACGCCGCCGGAACTGCGGCTGCCCGACGACGTGCGGCCCACCCAGTACGCCATCGTGTTGAAGATGGATCCGAAGGTGGAGACCTTCGAAGGCACCGTCGACATCACCCTGGACGTGAAGAAGGCCACGAACCTCGTGTGGCTGCACGGCAAGGGCCTCGTCGTGAAGGAGGCCTCCATCGAGCAGGGCGGCGTCAAGCTGGCGGTGAAGCCGTCCTCCAGTGGCGAGGACTTCCTCGGCCTGTCGCTGGAGAAGCCCCTGGCCGTGGGCGGCGCGAAGCTGCACCTCGTCTACACGGGCACCGCATCCGAGCGCGAGACCTCCGGCGCCTTCCGCGTCAACGAGGGCGGTGACTGGTACGTCTACACCCAGTTCGAGCCCCTGGGCGCCCGCCGCGCGTTCCCGTCCTTCGACGAGCCCTCCTTCAAGGTCCCCTTCCAGCTCACCTTCCACGTGCCCGAAGGCAACGTGGCCGTCACCAACACGCCGCAGCTCGCGGAGGAGGCGGGCGCGGACGGCTGGCGCATCTTCCGCTTCGCGCCCACGCAGCCGCTGCCCAGCTACCTCATCGCGTTCGGCGTGGGCCCCTTCGACTTCCTGCCCGCGCGGGACGCGGGCCTGAAGCACGTGAAGACGCGCATCATCACGCCCAGGGGCCGCGCCAGCGAGGGCGCGTGGGCCGCGAAGGTGACGCCGGACATCCTGGAGCAGCTGGAGAAGTACTTCGGCATCCCGTACGCGTACGAGAAGCTGGACGTGCTCGCGGTGCCGCTGATGGGCGGCGCCATGGAGAACCCGGGCCTCGTCACGTTCAACTCGCGCCTCATCCTGTCCCGGCCGGAGAACGACTCGGTGGGCCGCCAGCGCGCGTTCGCCAACGTGCAGGTGCACGAGCTGGCGCACCAGTGGTTCGGCGACCTGGTCACCATGGCGTGGTGGGACGACCTGTGGCTCAACGAATCGTTCGCCTCGTGGATGACCCCGCGCATCGTGGAGTCGTGGCAGCCCACCTGGGACGCTCCGGTGGAGCGCGTGCAGGACCGCAACGGCGCGCTGGACGCGGACAGCCTGGTGTCCGCGCGCTTCATCCGCCAGCCCATCCGTAACAGCGGTGACATCCAGAACGCCTTCGACGGCATCACCTACGGCAAGGGCAGCGCGGTGCTGGCCATGACCGAAGCGTGGCTGGGCCGGGAGGTCTTCCAGAAGGGCATCCAGCGCTACATCCGCGCGCACGCGGGCGGCAACGCCACCGCGAAGGACTTCGTGGACGCGCTGTCCGCCGAGTCCGGCAAGGACGTGGCCTCCGTGATGAACAGCTTCCTGGACCAGACGGGCGCGCCCTTCATCACCGCGACCCTGCTGTGTGACGGCGGCAAGCCGCGCGTGGCCCTCACCCAGGAGCGCTACCTGCGCCTGGGCTCCAAGCTTCCGGACATGGCCCAGTCGTGGAAGGTGCCCGTGTGCGTGAAGTACCCGGGCGCCACGAAGGACGTCACCGCGTGCACGCTGATGACGGAGACGAAGGCGGAGCTGCCGCTGCCGGAGGCCAAGGCGTGCCCGGCGTGGGTGTTCCCCAACACGGAGGGCGCGGGCTACTACCGCGTGCGGCTGGCGGACGACACGCGCGCGAAGCTGATGAAGGCGGGCCTGACGAAGCTGTCCCGCGCCGAACGCGTGGTGCTGCTGGGCGACGCGCTGGCCCTGGCCCAGGCGGGCGTGCTGCCCGCGGCGGAGGCCCTGCCGCTGCTCACGCGCGTGGCGGAGGACCCGGACCGGCAGGTGCTGGAGGCGGGCATGGAGCTGCTCGACCTGGTGTCGTCGCGGCTGCTCACGCCCGCGCAGGAGCCGGAGCGGGCCCGCTACATCCGCGACACCTTCGGTCCGCGCGCGCGCAAGCTGGGCTTCAAGCCCCGCACGGGTGAGAGCGAGGACACGCGCCTGTTGCGGCCGCGCCTGCTGGAGCTCGCCGCCAACGAGGGCCATGACCCGAAGCTCGTCGCCGAGGCGCGCACCCTGGCGGACCAGTGGCTGAAGGACCGGCGCGCGGTGGCCCCGGAGATGGTGGGGCCGGTGCTCTCCATCGCGGCGAACCACGGCGATGCCGCCTTCAACACGAAGCTGGTGGAGACGCTGCGCGCGGAGAAGGACCGCTACACGCGCCAGCAGCTGCTGGGGGGCCTGTCCCAGGTGAGCGACCCCAAGCTCGTGCAGGAGAACCTGCAGATGCTGCTGGAGCCGAAGACGGACCTGCGCGAGAGCATGTGGCTGCTCTTCGGCGCGTCGCGCGACCCGCGCACGCAGGACGTCGCCGTGGACTTCGTGAAGAAGCACTTCGACACGCTGGTGGGCACCGAGGGCAAGCCGGGCCTGATGCCCGAAGGCATGGGTTCGCGGCTGCCCTACATCGGCGCGGGTTTCTGTGACGCGGGCAAGCGCCAGGAGCTGGCGGCCTTCTTCGAGCCGCGCGGCAAGCAGACGCCGGGCTCGGAGCGCGTGCTCCGGCAGGTGATGGAGATCGTCGACCAGTGCGGCGCGCTGAAGGAGAAGCAGGGCGACAGCATCCAGTCCTTCCTCTCCGGCAAGCCGGCGAAGACGCCCCAGGCTCCTCCCGCGCCCCTGTAGCGCGCCCCTGTAGGCCGTCTGTCATTGTCCTGAAACGACACCGGGCCCGCGTGACGTCACGCGGGCCCGGCTTGTTGGGAAGGACTTCGCGGGCGGAAAGGGACTACTTCCTGCCGCGCGTCATGAAGGACATGAGGGCCTCGCGGGCCTCGTCGGAGTGCAGGCGCTGGATGAACTCCGCGCCCTCGCGCTTCATCGTGGTCTCCACCTGCTCGCGCAGCGGGCCGCGGATGAGCTGCTTGGTCACCTTCAGCGCCTGCGCGGGGCGGGAGGCCAGGGCGCGGGCGCGCTCGGTGGCCACTTCCTTGAGCTGCGCTTCGGGGACGGCCTTGTTGATGATGCCGGCGCGCAGCGCGGTGGTCGCGTCGAACGGGTCGCCGAACAGCAGCAGCTCCGACGCCAGCGCGAAGCCCGCCGCGCGGGGGAGCAGCAGGCTGCTGCCGCCTTCCGCGCACAGGCCCAGGTTGACGAAGGGCATGCAGAAGCGCGCCTTCTCCCCGGCCACCACGTAGTCACAGTGCAGGAGCATGGTGGTGCCGATGCCC
>NZ_RAWI01000502.1 GCF_003612125.1 Corallococcus praedator | reverse complement strand
CCGCCGTGCCGCCCTCGCTCGCCCGCGTGGCCTTCCACGCCGTGGCCGCCGGGCTCACGCCGCTCATCCCCGTGCCCTTCCTGGACGACTACGCCCTGCGCCAGGTGCGCGAGCAGGCCGTGAGAGATCAGCTCAAGGAGAAGGGCCTCAAGGCCCCGGACAAGGCCGTGGCGCTGCTGGCCGGCTCGAACGAGGCGCGCGGCCTGGGCGGACGGCTGATGTCCTATCTCAAGGCCGTGGCCCTGTTCCCGGTGCGCAAGGTGTTCCGCAAGGTCTTCTTCGTCCTCTGGGTGAAGGACTGCGTGGACCTCACCTCCGTGTGCCTGCACCATGGCTACCTGCTGCACCACGCCCTGGAGCGCGGCGACCTGGACGCGGCGTCCCTCCAGGGTGACGCGCCCCGGAAGGTGCAGGCCGCCATCCTCGCCGCCTGCCAGGAGGTGGATGCCCGCCCCATCAACCAGGCCCTGCGCCGGCTCTTCCGGAGCAGCCGGCTGCTGATGGCGGAGGCCACCCGCGCCCTGTTGGATCCGAAGAAGGGCCCGCGCGTGCCCGACCGCGAGGGCGAGAGCGCGGAGGTGAAGTCCCTCACCGACCGGCTCCTCCAGGAATTGTGGGAGGAGCGCGGCTACTTCACCGCGCTGGAGGGCCACTACGAGCGCCACCTCCAAAGCAACCTGAAGCCCGCCGGCCGCTGACGTCAGGGGGCCGGGGCGGTGGCGGTGGCCTGGGGCGCGCGGATGCGCTGGGAGAAGTCATCCTGCCCCTGCGCCGCCAGGGCGCGCGCGTTGATGTGGTAGCGCGCGCGGACCTGCTCCAGCGGCACATCCGTGTCGATGATGCCCAGCTCGTACGCGAGCTCATCCGCGAACGCGGGCATCAGCGTGCGGTGGTCATACGGCACGTCCTTCGTGGCCACCTTCTCGAAGTGGCGCACCAGGTTGGTGGTGCAGTTGCTGGTGAGCGTGTCGTAGAACTCCGGCGCCGTGTGCAGGCCGTTCATCCGCTGCACCATGTCCAGGAAGAACGCGGTGACGCGCTCCTTCGACGCCTGCACCGGATACAGATACACGTCGTCATGGCGGTGGTTGGAGCGCAGTTGAATCAAGTCCCGCTCGTCGCCCACGACGTAGGCCAGCTCGAAGCGGCGGAACAGGCCGCCCACCGCGGAGAAGGTCTCCCCCTTCTCCCGCCGCACCTCCACGGAGAACACCACGTGGCGGCCATCCTGGAAGCTGAAGGACACCATCGTGTGCGCCGCGCCGTAGAACCCGGAGAAGGGCTCCACGATGAACGACGCCCCCGTGAGCGCGTCCGTGTCGTAGGTGGCCGTGTACCAGGCCGGCTCCCAGTCCGTGGTGCTGCGGTAGCGGAAGTCGCGCACCTCGTGGAGCGTCACCCGCGTGCCCGTGATTTCGGCCCACGGCGCCCGCGCCAGGTCCGGTGCCCAGTCCCGCGTGTTGGAGGGATGCTCGGTGCGCACCCAGCCATACACGGCCGCGCAGCCTGCCAGCACCACCGCCACGCCCCAGCGCCGGGAGCGCCACCGCCACGCGGCCACCGCCGCGCCCACCAGGGCCACCGCGAGGAGGGCCCGGCCCGGATGGGCCCCTTCCGGCCCCGCCCCCGTGAGGGCCAGGGCCAGCGCGGCCCAGGCGCCTCCAACCAGGAGCAGGACGCCCGCGATGCCGTTCTTCAAGAAGCGCATGCGGCGGAGTATCCGTGCCAGCGGCCCCGGGTGTCACGATCCCGGATTCCGGGTGGATCCCCGGGCGGGCGACCGGGCACGCACCCTCCCTCCCAGGGGGGTTCGTGAGGCCTGACCGCGCCCGACCTTGACCGCTTTTCCCCGGGTGTGCGACGACAGGGGTCCCCTGGAGGAGTCACCCCATGAGCGACGAGCGCGAAGACACGACCATCTACAAGGTCGTCGTGAACCACGAAGAGCAGTACTCCATCTGGCCGGCCGACCGCGAGAACGCGCTGGGCTGGAAGGACGCCGGCAAGCAGGGCCTCAAGGCCGAGTGCCTGGAGTACATCAAGGAGGTCTGGACGGACATGCGCCCCCTGAGCCTCCGCAAGAAGATGGAAGAAGCGGCCCGCAAGAACTGAAGGCCGCGTCGGTCCGGATGCCGTGCTCCCTCCCCGTTTCATCGGGGAGGGTGGGCCGTCCCTCCGTGTGAAGCCTAGAGGTCCGGCGGAGGCCTGACGCCCAGATGGCAGGCGCGCAGGGCAAGCTGGGTGCGATTCTCCGCCCCGAGCTTGCGGTAGAGCTGTGTGACGTGTGACTTCACCGTGCGTTCGGCGATCTGCAGGTGCGCGGCGATCTTCAAGTTGTCCGCGCCTCCCGCCACGTACGCGAGCACCTCGCGCTCCCGCTGCGTCAGCAGCAAGAGTACGCTCGCCGTGGGTGACGTCACCGGCGGATGCTCGAAGTCATTGCGCAGCAGTTGCACTGGGAAGAGGCGCTCGCCCCTCACCAGCGACTGGACCGCGGAAGAGACGGCGTTGACGCCCAGCCCCGCGCGGAAGAGGTAGCCCGAGGCCCCCTCGTCGAAGCACTGGGAGATGACCTCCGGCGTGCTCACCGCGGACAAGAGCAGCATGCGGACTTCCAGTCTGCGCTTGCGGGCTTCGCGCAGCAGGTTGAGCCCTTCCGTCACGGAGCAGCCAATGGCGGCTTCGCCATCGCTCTCCACGTCCAGAATGGCCACCTGCGGCGGATCCGTTCCAAGCCCATCCAGGAAGCCGCGCACGTCGCGCGTCACCGAAGTGGAATGACCCTCACCCCGAAGTCCGTCAGAAAGGCCCTGCCAGGCCGCCCACGGTCCTTCGAGAATCGAAATGCGAACTGCGGATTGATTCGCTGCCATGCGATGGCCCCCCAGCCGTCGTGGCGAATTGCTTTCCAGACTACCTGTCGACTTCAACCTGCCCCGGAGTCGGTGGAACCGCGGCGGAACTTCCGCCAGTGCTGAGCGTGCGAGAACCGCGCTTCAACTCCATCCGGGGGTCTTGTCAGTGCTGCCCTGCGGACTGCGCTTGCGACTGCCGAACTGGCCCAGTGGGGCCGTTCCTCCTTTTTCGTTTCAGGCAATTCCAGCCAACCAAGACCCTAACACCATCCGCCGTCACATGCGAACCGGCTCTGTCGGGACTGTCAATTGCGCACGAGTTGAGCCGAAATCCAGGGACTCGTCCGTCAGGTCGTGATCGCTGTCCTCTCTGGGACATGCATTTGAGTCCACCAGCCGATGTTTCGCGCGCTGTTTCGGCTCCGGGGTGTTGGCGGAACACATTGCGACGCGCACACGACCTGGGCGCAGATGCGCGTATGCTGTGCGTCCTGAGCGCATGACTCCCTCCGCCCCCGCACCCCATGTCGACGTCGCCACGCCCGAACGCGTGGCCCTGTCCCTGCCCGTGGCCGGCATCGGCTACCGCTGTCTTGCGTGGCTGGTGGACGCAAGCCTGCTGTTCTTCTTCTGGGTGGCGCTCTACTTCGTCGTCACGCTGCTCGTGTCGGACGTGCTGGGTGCGTTCCAGGCCCTGTCGGGGCTGGTCCAGACGCTGCTGGCGGTGGGCCTGTTCGCCACGCAATGGCTGTACTGGACGCTGGCGGAGGTCTTCTTCCATGGACAGACACCGGGCAAACGCGCGCTGAGAATCCGCGTGGTGCGCGAGGATGGCTCCCCGGTGGGCTTCTTCGAAAGCGCCGTGCGCAACCTGTGCCGTGCAGTGGACTTCCTGCCGGTGCTCTACGCCACCGGTTGCATCACCATGCTGCTGGACGGACGGCACCGCCGGTTGGGGGACCTGCTCGCGGGCACGGTGCTGGTGCGCGAGGAGGCCATCGACCTGGACAAGTACACCCAGGCCCCCGCCCCCGTCTCCGACGCCGCGCGCGAGCCCGCCGCCGTGCAGCGCCCCTTGAGCGCGGAGGACGTGGAGCTGGTGCTGGCCTTCCTGTCGCGCGCGCCCGGCCTGGAGAAGGACGTGCGCCAGCGCCTGGGAGCGCGGCTGGTGGACCGCGTGGGCGCGGGGCTGACGGACGAGGAGCGCGCGAAGGTGCTGGCGTCCCCCGAGGCCGCGGAGGCCTTCCTGCGCACCCGCGCGCGGGCGGCCCACTGACATGGCGCTGCCCCTTCCCGCCTTCGTCTCCCGGCGCCGTCCGGACTGGGACGCGCTCCAGGCGCTGCTGACGCGCCAGCGCTCGGGCCGGCTGCACCTGGAGGAGCTGCGCAAGCTGGACACGCTGTACCGGCGCGCGTCCGCGGACCTGGCGCAAGCACAGACGTTCTACCCGGGCACGGACGCGCACCGCTTCCTCAACCAGCTCTGCGGACAGGCCTATGGCGCCATCTACCAGCCGCCCCGCGAGCGCTGGGCCTCCACGCGCGACTTCTTCCGGCGCGACTTCCCGGCCACGCTGCGCCGCGAAGCGCGCTTCGTGGGCGTGAGCGCGGGACTGCTGGTGCTGGGATTGGTGCTGGGTGCGCTGGTGGTGCTGCTGGAGCCGCGCGGCGCGGAGCTGCTGGTGCCGGAGGGCGTGCGGCGCTACGTGGCCCAGGGGCGCATGTGGACGGACGACCTGCTGTCGGTGGCGCCGCCCAACGCGGTGGCCTCCGGCATCGCCACCAACAACCTCACCGTCACGCTGTTCGCGTTCGCGTCCGGCATCCTGCTGGGCGTGGGGCCCATCTTCACGCTCGTGAACAACGGCGTGCTCATTGGCGCGGTGGGCGCGCTGTGCTTCCGCGAGGGCATGGCGGTGGGCTTCCTGGACTTCATCGCCGCGCACGGGCCCGTGGAGCTGTCCATCATCGTCATCTCCGGCGGAGCGGGCCTGATGGTGGGTCAGGCGCTCATCGACCCGGGAGAGCTGCCGCGCGCGCAGGCGCTCCAGGCACGCGGTCGTGAGGCGGTGAAGCTGGTGGTGGGCTGCGCGCCGTTCCTCGCCGGCATCGGCGTGGTGGAGGGCTTCATCTCCCCGGGCTCCTTCTTCCCCACCTGGGCCAAGGTGGGGCTGGGCCTGTCGCTGGGAGCGCTCTTCTGGCTCTACCTGTTGCGCGCGGGCAGGACGGACGCGCTCGCGGCGCGCGGGGACGTGCCGGAGGACAGCGCCTCCAGCCGCTTGCGCTGACGGTGCTTGAGGATGCGCTCATAGGCCGCGTTGAGCTCCCGCATCTGCTCCGCGGAGCCGCCCCGGTCCGGGTGCCGCTCCATGGCCAGCGCGTGGAAGCGCGCGCGCACCACGTCGGGCGGATCCAACGGCGACACGCCCATCGTCTGGTACGGGCACTGCTCCTGGACGGCGGTGAGCCACTTGTCCAGGCGGTCCTTCACCTCGACGAAGCGCGCGTCCGCGTCCGCGGTGTCCTTCACCGGGTGCGTGCGCATCTTCGCGTCCGCGCGGAACACCTCGCTGTAGGTGCTGGACACCCAGCGGTGGCAGGAGCCGCACCGGTAGTACTTCACCCGGTTCCCGGGCTGAAGGGTCATCATGACGCCGCAGTGGGTGCACTCCACTTCGACGTTCTCCAGCGTCTGCCAGCTCGCGACCGCCGCACCCATGATGTCTTCGCTCTCCGTTTCGCAACACGCCTGTAGCAGCGACAACCTCCCACGTCCGGCGATCCCGTCAAGAAAATGTCGTCACCGACCCAGGGGGGTGCGCCACCCCGCTGCCGGGGTGTCGGGATTCGGGTAGAACAGGGGGTATGCGTCCGCTCCTCGCCGCCGCCCTGCTGCTGACCGCCGTCGCGCATGCCCAGGCCCCGTCCCGGGCGCCCCTGAAGCCAGCTTCGGAGAAGGCCGGTCCGGAGAAGGCTGCGCCTCCCAGGCCCTCCCCGGCCCAGGC
>NZ_RAWI01000501.1 GCF_003612125.1 Corallococcus praedator | reverse complement strand
CGTCACCACCGCCCCGCCCACGTACAACTCTCCCGCCACCCCTCGCGGCACCGGACGCCCGCTCGCGTCCAGCACGTACATCCGCGCGTTCCCAATCGGACGCCCCAGCGCCAGCGTCGCCGTGCCTTCCTCCCACGCCCCTTCCACCGCGTTCGTCAGCACGCCGACCGTCGTCTCCGTCGGGCCGTAGTGGTTGAAGACGGCGCACTCCGGCGCAAGCTTCCGCACCGTCTCCACCAGCGCCCTGTCCGACGCCTCGCCGCCCACCACCAGCCGCTTCAGCGGCAGCACCTGCCTCGCATTCGGTCCGCTCAGCAAGGCCCTCAGGTGCGAGGGCACCACCTTCAAGCCCTCCACCCGATGCGCCTGCATGTACGCGCCCAACGCCTCCGCGTCCGACGCCACGTCCTTCGCGACGAGGTGCAGCGTCCCCCCTCCGCACAGCATCGGGAACACCGCCGTGTGGCCCAGGTCCGCCGCCAGCGTCGTCACCGACGCGAAGCTCATCCCCTCCACCAGTTTCAGCCGGCCCCGAATCGTCTCCACGTAGTTGGCCAGCTGCCGGTGCTCCACCACCACGCCCTTCGGACGTCCCGTGCTGCCCGACGTGAAGATGGCGTACACCGCGTTTTCACCCAGCGCGCCTGACTCCACGCGCTCGGTGCTTCCGCCTGCCTCTTCCACTGCTTCGACAACGACAGTGGTGCAGCCCAGCACCGCCACGTCTTCCGCGTACGCCCGCTGCGTCACCACCACCCGCAGGTTCGCGTCCTCGGCAATCGCCTTCACGCGTGCAGCCGGGAAGGACGTGTCCATCGGCACGTAGCCGCCGCCCGCCTTGAGGATGCCCAGCATCCCCACCACCGCCTCCACCGTGCGCTCCACATACAGCCCCACCAGCACCTCGGGGCCCACGCCTTCCTTCACCAACGCTCGCGCCAGCCGGTTCGCCTTCGCGTCCAGTTCCGCGTACGTCAGCTGCTTCCCCTCCGCGACCACCGCGATGGCACCAGGCACCCGCTCCACCTGTGCCTCGAACAGCGCCGGGATGCTCTTCGACGGCACCGCTTCCGCCGTCTGGTTCCACGTCTTCAGCACCAGCAGCCGCTCGGTGGCGTCCAACAGGGGCAGCGCTCCCACGGACACATCCGGGTTCGCCGCCACGCCCTCCAGCAGCACCCGCAGGTGCTCCACCATCCGTTCCACCGTCGAATGCTCGAACAGCTCCGTGCTGTAGCCGAGCGCTCCACGGAAGCCCTCGTCCGATGCTGCGAGCGACAGGCTCAGCTCGAACTTCGTGTGCTCACCCTCGACGGGTTCCGGGCGCAGCGTGAGGTCCGGGAGCGCCAGCTCCGTGTCGACCTCGGTGTTGAGCACGAGCATCGCCTGGAACAGCGGCGTGCGGCCCAGATCGCGCTCCGGGCGCAGGGCCTCCACCAACCGCTCGAACGGCACCTGCTGGTGCGCGAACGCGCCCAGCGTCGTCTCCCTTACCCGACCCAGCACCTGCCGGAAGCTGTCGGCCGGGGTCAGCCGCGTGCGCAGCACCAGCGTGTTGAGGAACAGGCCGATGAGCCCTTCCACCTCCGCCCGCGTCCGCCCCGCAACGGGCGTGCCCACGCTGATGTCGTCCTGCCCGCTGTAGCGCGACAGCAACACCTGCCACGCCGCGAGCAACACCATGAACGGCGTCGCGCCCTCGCGGCGTCCCATCGCCTTCAGCGCGTCCGACAGCGGCTTCGTCAACCGCACCGGCACCGAGCTTCCCCGGGACGTGGACGTCGCGGGACGCACCTTGTCCGTCGACAGCTCCAGCGCGGCCGGGGCGCCGTCCAGCTCGCGCCGCCACCAGCCGACCTGCTCCTCCAACGCCTCATCGCGCAGCCAGTCGCGCTGCCACGCCGCGTAGTCCGCGTACTGCAACGGAAGCTCGGGCAGCGGTGAAGGCCGGCCCGCGCTGAAGGCCGCGTAGAGCGCGCCCAGCTCGCGCACCAGCACGCCCGCGGACCAGCCGTCGGAGACGATGTGGTGCAGCACCACCACGAGCAGGTGCTGCCGCTCTCCGGTGCGCAGCAACGTCGCGCGCAGCAGCGGCCCCTGGCCCAGGTGGAAGGGACGCAGCGCTTCAGCATGTACCTGCCGACGGGCCGCTTCCTCGCGCTCGGCTTCGGGAAGGTCGCGGAGGTCCACCCGCACCAGACCCGACTTGAACTCGGCGGCGATGCGCTGGAAGGGGCGCCCTTCCGCATCCGCGTGGAAGGTGGTCCGCAATCCCTCGTGACGATCGATCAGCGCGTCGAACGCGCGCTCCAGGGCGTCCGCGTCGAGCGTGCCCTCCAGGCGGATGGCATTCGGGATGTTGTAGAGCGGGCTGTCCGGCTCCAGCTGCTCCAGGAAGTACATCCGCTGCTGAGCAAACGACAGGGGCAGCCCGTCCGTGCGCGGCACCCGCACGAGCTCAGGAGCTGGACGCGTGTCACCGGCCCGGGCCCGGGCATCCACCTTGCGCGCCAGCTTCTCCACCGTGGGCGCGTCGAACAGCTCGCGCAGCGGCAACTCCACGCCGAAGAGGCCGAACACGCGTGCCACCACGCGCGTGGCCAGCAGCGAGTGTCCGCCCAGCTCGAAGAAGTCGTCCCGAGGCCCCACCCGCTCCACGCCCAGCACCTGCGCGAAGAGACCGGCGAGCAATTCCTCGGTCGGCGTGCGAAGGCCGCCAAGGTCCGAGTCCTTGCGCGACTCGCCCTCCGGCACCGGCAGCGCCTTGCGGTCCACCTTGCCGTTCGACGTGAGCGGCAGCGTTTCCAGCACCACCAGGGCCGACGGCACCAGGTAGGCCGGCAACTGCTCCTGGAGCGACGCGCGCAGGGCGGCGACGTCCACCGACTCGCCCGTGACGTAGCCCACCAGCCGCTTGTCTCCGGGCACGTCCTCGCGGACCACCACCACCGACTCGCGCACCGACGACTGCCGCGACAGCGCCGCTTCGATGTCGCCCAGTTCGATTCGGTAGCCGCGCACCTTCACCTGGAAGTCCGCTCGGCCCAGGTACTCCAGCTGCCCGTCCGCCCGCCACCGCGCCACGTCGCCCGTGCGGTACATCCGTGCGCCCGGCTCCGCGCTGAACGGATCCGGGATGAAGCGCTCCGCCGTCAGCTCCGGCCGCTGCTGGTAGCCGCGCGTCACACCGTCGCCGCCCACGTACAGCCCGCCCGCCACGCCCAGCGGAGCGGGACGCAGGCGCGCGTCCAGCACATAGAGCTGGGTGTTCGCGATGGGCCGTCCAATCGGCACACCAGCCGACACGTCCGCGTCGCGCGGCACGTCGTACACCGCGCATCCGACCACCGTCTCCGTGGGGCCGTACTCGTTGATGAGCCGCGTGCCGGGCATGTGCTGTCGCCAGAAGTCCAGGCTCGCGGGAGGCAGGGCTTCGCCGCCCACCACCAGGGCCCCCACGCGCCCCGCCGCATCGGAGGCCGGCAGCGTCTGGCGCAGGAGTTCCCAGTGCGCTGGCGTCAGCTTCACCAGGCTGTAGTCCGCGCGGGCTCGCAGCGATCGCGAAAGCCCCTCCACCCCGTCCGACTCCGGCAGCAACCACACGCCCCGGCCCGCGGCGAGCGGCACCAGCAGGCTGGTCACCGTCAGGTCGAACACCACCGGCGAGTGCACCGGCGCGCCAATGCCTCGCTCCAGGCCGTACGCCTCCAGGGCCCAGGAGATGTAGTTGTTCAACCCGCCGTGCGGCACCATCACGCCCTTGGGCTGACCGGTGCTGCCCGACGTGTAGAGCACGTACGCGAGGTGCTCCGCGCCCACGCCCGCGTCGCACCGCGTCTCCGGACGCGAGCGCACCCCGACCGCATGGGAGTCCAGCAGCACCACCCGCTCGTCCGCCAGCGGCAGCGTGTCCGCGAACCGCTGCAGCGTGACGACCACGGCCACGCCCGCGTCGGACAGCATGAAGCGCAGCCGCGGCGTTGGGTACGTCGCGTCCAGCGGCACGTACGCTCCGCCGGCCTTCAGGATGCCCAGCAGACCCACCACCATCCGGGGCGAGCGGTCCACGCACAGGCCCACGCGCACTTCGGGCCCCACGCCCAGCTCTCGCAGGTACCACGCGAGCTGGTTGCCCTGACGATCGAGCTGCGCGTACGTGAGGACTTCGCCCTCGAAGCGCACCGCCTCCGCGTCCGGCGTCCGCGCGGCCTGGGCCTCGAACAGGTGATGCACGCAGGCGTCCCGCGCGTAATCGCGCGCGGTGTGGTTCCACTCCACCAGGACCCGCTGGCGCTCCGCTTCCGGGAGCAGGGGCAGGTCGCTCACGCGCTGGCCGGGCTCCTCGACGATGGCCTCCAGGAGGACCTGGAGGTGGACGAGCATCCGCGTCGCGGTGGCGTCGTCGTAGAGGTCCGGGCTGTATTCGATCGCCGTGAGCAGGCCTCCGGCGGTGTCCGCCAGGGACAGCGACAGCTCGAACTTCGCCGTGTGGGCGCCGGTCTCCACCGGGCTCAGGCGCAATCCACCCGGGAGCGTCGCCTCGGGCGGAGGGGCGTTCTCGAACGTGAACATCACCTGGAAGAGCGGCGGTCGAGACAGGTCGCGCTCGGGCCGCAGGGCCTCCACCAGCTTCTCGAACGGCACCTCCTGGTTCGACTGCGCGCCGAGCGTCGTCTCACGCACCTGCTTGAGCAGATCCCGGAAGGTCAGCGCACCGCCCAGCCGGGCGCGAAGCACCAGCGTGTTGACGAAGAAGCCGATGAGTCCTTCCAGCTCCGTGCGGTTGCGGCCCGCGATGGGCGTGCCCACGCTGACGTCGTCCTGCCCGCTGTAGCGCGACAGCATCACCTGCCACGCCGCCAGCAGCAGCATGAAGGGCGTAGCGCCCTCCTTGCGCCCCAGGCTCCACAGCGCGTCACGCAGCGCGGGAGCAATCGTCATGGAGCGGCGTGCTCCCCGGAGCAGCGGGGCGGCCGTGCGCGGACGGTCCGTGGGCAGTTCAATGACCCGGGGCGCGCCGTCCAGTTGCTCGCGCCACCACGCCACCTGCGCGTCGAGCGCCTCGTCCTTCAACCAGCCACGCTGCCACGCGGCGAAGTCCACGTACTGCACCGCCAGCTCCCGCAGCGGCGAGGGACGGCCTGCCAGATGCGCCGCGTACAGCGCGACGACCTCGCGCACGAGGACGCCCATGGACCAACCGTCGGAGACAATGTGGTGCATCACCATCGCGAGCAGGTGTTCGTGCTCCCCAGTGCGCACCACGCGCGTGCGCAGCAGGGGTCCCCGCGCGAGATCGAACGGCGCGCGCGTCCACGCATCGACGAGGCGCTGGGCCTCGGCTTCGCGATCCGGGTGTCCGCTCACGTCGATGACGTCCCACGCCAGGGCACCCGGTGGGGAGATGCGCTGGAACGGCAGACCGTCGCTCGACTGGATGGTTGTTCTCAGGGCCTCGTGCCGGCGCACCAGCTCCGTCACCGCATGTTCCAGGGCGGCCACGTCCAGCGCGCCCTCCAGCCGGACCGTTGTCGCCACGTTGTAGGAGGCATTGCCCGGCTGGAGCTGATCCAGGAACCACAGACGCTGCTGCGCGAACGACAGCGGCAGCTCACCGGTGCGCACCATCGGCGTCAGCGGAGGCACCTTCACGCCCTGCCGCGCACGCAGCGCTTCGTCCACGCGCAGCGCGAGCCTGGAGACGGTGGACGCCTCGAAGAGGGCCCGCAGGGGCAGCTCCACGCCGAAGGCGCTGCGCACCCGCGACATCGCCTGTGTCGCCAGCAGCGAGTGGCCTCCCAGGTCGAAGAAGTTGTCCTCCGCCCCCACCCTCGCCACGCCCAGCACCTGCGCCCACACCTGCGAAAGCA
>NZ_RAWI01000500.1 GCF_003612125.1 Corallococcus praedator | reverse complement strand
CCGCATTGCAGGCGCAGGTGAAGGAGCCCCCGCTGTTGGTGCAGGTGGCGTTTTCGTTGCAGTTGTCGGTACCGGCGGCGCACTCGTCGATGTCGGTGCAGGTCACGCCGTCGCCCTCGTACCCCGCCGTGCAGGCGCAGGTGAAGGAGCCTCCGATGTTGGTGCAGGAGGCGTTGTCGTTGCAGTTATCGGTACCGGCGGCGCACTCGTCGATGTCGGTGCAGGTCACGCCGTCGCCCTCGTACCCCGCATTGCAGGCGCAGGTGAAGGAGCCCCCGATGTTGGTGCAGGTGGCGCTCTCGTTGCAGTTGTCGGTACCGGCGGCGCACTCGTCGATGTCGGTGCACACTGTCGGCGCTCCCGTGCAGGTGTAGCCCGGCTCCACTTCGCAGACGCTGTTGCAGCCGTCGCCAGAGAGTTGATTGCCGTCGTCACAGACTTCGAATCCTCCCAGCACCCCATCACCACAGACGGCCCGCAGCGACGTCTCCACCGCGTCCACCAGGTAGATCGCGACCGCGCCCTTCAGGCGCACGTAGCGATAGGGCTTGCTTCCCGGGTAGAGCGCCACCGCCACATGCGTCCCCAGGCCCAGCTCCACCAGGTGCAGCGAGCTGGAGCCGATGAACGTCCCATCCGCCTTCAGGAAGTCCACCTGGGCCACCAGCGCCAAGGACAAGCCCTTGTAATAGACACGCAGGTCGCCGGTGCCTTCCTCACCCTGGCCCAGGTCCAGCACCAGCGCCGCGTTGAGCAAGCCCACCAGGGTCGCGGCCTGCCCGTCCGGAGCGCCCAGCGCCGCGCTCGCGTTGAGCACTGTCGCCGTGGTGCCCGAGGCCACAGCGTCCGCATACGGGTCCCACGTCAACGAGGCATACAGCGGCTCACTCGTCAACGCCCCGTGGTCTTCTTGCCACACCTCATCCGCCGGAGGACTGGAATCCACACCACACGCCCCCAGCGACAAGGCCAGTGTCACGCCCAGCCCCCACGACCACAGCGCACCAGGACGGCTTTGCATCGAGAGTCTCTCTCCGCGGAGCAGGCTGAAGCCCGGAATGGACCGTCCCCCCATGGAATGAACGACACCATTCCTTACTCCCGATTGCTCGGCGCGCAACAGACGAATGCGCGACATTCTCCGGCGACCAGCCGACAAGCATTTGAAGGCCATAGACAAAATGCCCACGAGATGCATTTGCCCCTCACGGCAATCGACGGGCCGTGAGGGAGGGCAGCGCACCGCCGACAGCGCCGGTAGGTCCCAGGAGCGCGGATACTTGGAGCCCCAAAGGCGCTGAAATGCCTCCCACGCCTTCTGCTGGAGCCCTTGCGCCTGGGCTTGTCATGAACCGCCGTTACGCCTGGAATCCGAGTCCTGGCACTATAATATATACGGGGAATCCACAGGTGCCCATTCGCCTTGGCGCTCATGAATGCAGATGCAGTGCATCTCCTTCGTTCGGCGAAGGCGCCGGGGCATGTCACGAATTGATGAGGGTTCTCAATCTCTAACGACAAATGTCAGAGTGGTGTGGTTGTCTCCTGTTCCCCGGAATGCCTTCCGGAAAGGAGGCATCATGCTTCGAAGCACATTGAAGTCCGCGCTGGTTGCACTGTTCATCCCCAGCCTGCTGCTCACCGCCTGTGGTGAGGGACTGGAGTCGCGTCCCGCCCTGGACCCGGAGATGGCCCGAGTGCCGGCTGGCGCCCCGGTTCGCGAGGGCTACGCCTGGAACGCCGCGAGAGGGAAGCTGGTTCCAGTGAAGTACGCCGAGGTGGATGGACTGGCCATCCTCGATGGAGACATGATTCTCGGCACGGTGGAGGAGATGGAGGCGCGCGTGCGCGAGGTGAAGGCCCGGGGAGGTCTCGACGCCCCGGGAGTCCACGCCCAGGGCGTGGCCATCACCGGAGCAAACTATCGCTGGCCCAACTTCGAGGTGCCCTACGCCATCGATGCGGCTGTGCCAAACCAGGCGCGAATCACGGACGCCATCACTCACTGGCAACAGCGTACGCACCTGCGCTTCGTGCAACGCACCGTGCTCAATGCGGCGCTGTACCCGAACTACGTCAACTTCCAGACCGGCACCGGGTGCAGCTCCAACGTCGGACGAATTGGTGGCAAGCAGGTGGTGGTGCTGGAGGCCGCGTGCGACAAGGGCAGTGCCATCCATGAAATCGGGCATGCGGTGGGCCTCTGGCACGAACAGTCGCGCGAGGACCGCAATACCTACGTGCGCATACGGTACGAGAACATCCTCGTGGGCAAGGAGCACAACTTCGACCAGCAGATCGCCGACGGCGACGACCTCTTCGCCTATGACTACGGCTCCATCATGCACTACCCCCGGACGGCGTTCTCGAGGAACGGGCAGGCCACCGTCGAGACCCTGGGAGGGCAGGCCATCGGGCAGCGCGACGCGCTGAGCATCAGGGACGCGGCAACCGTGGCGCGTCTCTACTCGAAAACCATCTCCCTGCGTACCTCGGGCGGCTACTACCTGTGGGCCGAGGACGGCGGCGGCGGCGATTTGTATTCCACCTTCACCGAAGACCATTATTCCGTGGCGAGGTTCCGACTGGTGGACCGCAACGGCTTCGAGCTGCAATCCGGCGACCTCGTCCACCTGCAGACGCACGAAGGCAACTATGTCATGGCCGTGAACGGTGGCGGCTCGTGGGTGACAGCCACCCCCACGGCGCCTGGCAGCTATGAAACCTTCCGCATCTTGAAGATTGCCGGCACGGGCTTGCTCACCATCGGCACCGGAGACACCGTGGCCCTGACGACGCCCGATCTCCTCAACCCCCGCTACGTGGGGGTCGAGAACGGCGGCGGCGGCGGCAGCAGGGTGTACGCCGACCGCACTGCCCGGGGTCCATGGGAGCAGTTCACCATCACCTTCTACTGAGGGACGGGGTAGGGCCGAGTAACTCCGGGCGAAAGCAGACACGCGTCTGGGAGGGCGTGGTCTCGGGAAGTACCGTGGCCACGCCCAGGTCCTCGTAGATGAGGGCCGCTTCCGCCTTTGCCCATCCACTCCGTCCGCTCGGGACGTGAGTGCGTCCGACTAGCAGATGGCGCTGTTCCTGGGGGGCAGGTGCCAATGGCCTGGGTGACAACCGCCGACGCGCAGGACCGGGATGAGCTTTCCCGGCGGGCGGTGTGTTGAAGGCGAGCGGCCGCGTCCTTCGCGGGCGGGCCTTCGTCACGGGAGAGCGCGATGGCTTCGGGCGTCGGCCCCCGGAGATTCCAGAGGTCCAGCGGCAGATTCAGGGTGGCGAACAGGCCGTGGATGGCGGAGAGGCGCTGCCTGTCGTCACAGAGGCTCTGGCACTGCGTGTCTTCGCAGGTGGCCACCAGGCGCTCCTGCCGCTCCGTGGTGCGCGCCCCCTGGGAGCACGGAGCCCAGCAGAGGGGACAGGCCCCGGGGAGAATGCGCTGGGCGTCCTGGTAGAGCCGCAACCGGAGGAGGCAGGCACGCTGGAGGGGCGTTTGGGCCATGAGGTGCGCCACGGCCTCCCTGTGCAGCTCCGGCGTCGTGAGGAAGAAGGGTGCACTCATGCGCCCTGTCCTTCCTCGTTCGCCGCCAGATGCTGGTGCCCCTCCTCACGCTGGTGCCGCCACAGCTCGGCGGGGTAAGCGAAGGGGCGGGAACAAGCGTCGCAGCGCACGACACCGTCCCCCTGCCCCGCGTCTTCCCACCGACGCTTGCGCAGCTCCCGGGTGAAGTACCACCGCTTGTCCAGGGAGCTAATGTCGGTAAGCCTGCCGGGAAGATTATCGGGGCGTCCAGGCAGCGTGGAGGCGGCGAGAATCGAACCCACGGCCAGCGTTGCGAAAACCCAAGCACCGTCTGGGCTAGGTCGCCACTTGAGGCGCCAACTTTAGAAGCTGGCGCCTCAAATCCGCCCACCAGAACTCGACGGGAATGTTCAGCCTCAAGGCGCCGGAAAAACAGACAACGCAAGGAGGTGAAAACCTATCGCTAAGGGACGGGGAGCTTCGTCGTCGTAACGGTCAAGTTCGACCCAGCAGCCAGAGTTCCGCCCAGGTGCAAGGAGATAGACTCCGTCCGCTTCCACCAGCCGTTCGACGGATCGAATGTACTGCCCTTGAGGTTCTGGTCATACCAGCGCTCGGCCGTGGTTGTGTAGAAAGAGCTTGGGGGCAGCTGACCCAACATCACCAACAGCGTCGCATTGAAGACGGTGTAGGGGGGAACATTGAACGTCTGCGAGACTGAGAGCGCCGTGGTTTGCGACCTGCTCATCTCCGAAGTCTCAGTGTTCGTATACTCAAAGCCGAGGCCAACTGTCCATTCGTTGGTCAGGTCACTCCCCAAGCCTTCCTTTGCGTGCGTGAGCGTATACTGCATGTTCGTGCCCGCCGTGTACTGGTTGGTGACCGACACCGTTGTCGTCTGTTTGTTCGTGTTGGTGAGCGTGATGGTAAAAGGTTGTACCTCGGAGCTGTCGTTCGTCCCAGTCAAGTATGACGACAAGCCCTCCCCCCCACCGCTCGGGACCGCAATGCGCACCGGGGCGACAATTTCCTTTCTCGGCGTGAGATTGTTCCAGCGGAAGCTGGACAGAGTGTCATTGAATCCCACCTGCCCGAAATCTCGCAACTCCATGAAACTGCCCCAGCCCTTGATATTCTCATAGGCAGCCCCCGAGCCGTCATCGGCTGCGTATAACGAGGCCGTCTGTGCATCATGCATCGACTGCCAGCGCGCGGAACTCGCGGAATCCTCGACGTGCCAGCCCGTCAGTGAGTGGAGCTGTCCCGCGTTCCACTCCGAGAGAAACAGGACTGTGCGGTTCCACTGGAAGTCGCCTGCTGCGTAGAGTTCGATGGCGCCCAGGTTCAGATCGGGTGTGTGCCAATACCACGCCGAAATCATATCGTTCATGGTGTATGCAACTAGATCCACAGCCTCGGTCTTTCCTGTTCCCACGAGGTCGATCACTTTGCCGCAGCCTTTGAGGTTATAGACATTGCCGTCGGCCGGAGCGACATAGGCGTCCGTCATGGTCACGACCGTTCCTACGGGGAGGTTGAACGCAATCCAGGTCGCGGTGTCCTGAATGCTCATCCCGGTCATGGCGTGGCGTTTATCTCTAGTGTAATCATGAATATTGAATGCGTAGCTCTCACTCGTCCAGCTGTCGGCTTTGTAAAGCGTTACGGTGTTGGAAGGCAGATTGGGGGGCGGGGTCGTCGGAGCGGGAAGCTTTGAGATCGCTGACATATGGACGTTCCTTTGATGAGGTTGAGGCTGCGGAAGAACGGAACACGCTGCTCGTTCCTTCGTCGAGTAGTCAATGAAATGTAGATGCAGGCGAGGTAATGGAAGCCGAGGAAGTTCTCGACGTGGCGCTCATAGCGCCACGTCTGGCGGAGTGACAGCAATAAACCCCGGCGCTCGACCCCGTGCTGATGCAGGATGAGCGCGCCCCGTCGCTCACGGTCCAGGCCCACGACGTCATCATGAAGCACGCCGAGGCGACAACCATGCTGACACTGGGGGGAGCCGAGGAACATGCCCCTAAACCTCTTCAAACTTCGTTCCCGTGGCGCCTATGCGCTCAAGTGCGTCGCGGATTTCCTCTCGGACGATCAACGCGATGGGCCAGCCCCAGGTGCGGAACACCTTCGCGTCACCTGCTTGCGAAGCGTCAATCCGCATTCCCCAAACGTCTCGGTACTCCCCAACCTTCTCAGGGCGCCCGTCCTCCGGCGTCCACATCAGGATCTCCTCGGTGGCCTTGTCGTCAATGCAGCGAATCAGCTGTAACCGTCCGGCCAACGACGTGCCGTGAGGGATTGCCGGGGTAGCGGCGAGCGGCGGACGCTTCCGGGCATGGCGAAGCAGGTGGAGAAGCCGGAGTGGACGCGGATTGCAGAAGCATTCGAGGCG
>NZ_RAWI01000004.1 GCF_003612125.1 Corallococcus praedator | reverse complement strand
CCCACGGCCCCCTTCCCGGCGGACGCCCGGAGCGCCATCGCCCCGTCCGCGCCCGTGACGAAAGAGGCCTTGTCCGCGCTGAAGGCGGAGCTGGTCGCGAAGCACGGCGAGGCGCAGCGGGCCCGCATCGAGCGGGGCGTGGATCAGGTGGCCTCGCTGTGGCGCGCGGACGACGGGGACCTGGCGGCCTTCGTGCGCGAGCAGTTCCTGCCGGAGGGGCCGCAGCTGGACGCGACGTTCCGGCGCATGGAGGGCCTGTTCGAACAGTTCGACGGGCACATGAACGAGCTGGGCCGGGAGCTCCAGTGGTTCACGGACCTGGACCTGGGGCCGCTCTTGCCGGTGGAGCCGCTGCTGGCCGCGTACGATCCGTCCTCCAACGTCACGTCGGACCTGTTCCAGGCGAAGCCGGGCTTCGTCGCGCTGCTCAACTTCCCGCTCACCACGCTGGAGGAGCGCGTGAAGGCGGGCCCCTCGTGGACGCGGCGGCAGTGGGCGGAGGCGAAGCTGGCCTCGCGCTTCAACCGGCGCGTGCCGGCGGAGGTGGAGCAGCAGGTGTCGAAGGCCATCGCGGCCGCGAACCTCTACATCGCCGAATACAACGTCTGGATGCACCACCTGGTGGACGCGAAGGGCCAGCGCCTGTTTCCCAAGGGCCTGCGGCTCATCAGCCACTGGAACCTGCGCGACGAGCTGAAGGCGGACTACACGGACGCGGCGGGGCTCGCGAAGCAGCGGATGATCGTCCAGGTGATGGAGCGCATCGTCACCCAGTCCATCCCCGCGGCCGTCATCGACAACCCGCGCGTGGACTGGGATCCGTTCACCAACGCGGTGACGGTGGCCCCGCCGGAGTCGGTGGAGCCCAACGCCCCGGAGCGTCCCGCGAAGGCGGACGTCGCCCCGGAGCCGGACACGCGCTACGCGCGGCTGCTGGCCACGTTCCAGGCCTCGCGGCGGGCGGATCCGTATTCACCGGTGGCCCCCACGCGCATCGCGCGCAGCTTCGAGCTGGAGCGGGGCCTGCCGGAGGCGCGGGTGCGCGCGTTGCTCACGGAGCTGCTCGCGTCGCCGCTGGTGCCGCGCGTGGCGAAGCTCATCGAGTCCCGGCTGGGCCGCCCGCTGGAGCCGCAGGACCTCTGGTATCCCGGCTTTCGTCCGGGCGCGAAGATGCCGGAGGCGCAGCTGAATGAACTGACGCGCAAGCGCTACCCCACGGCGGACGCGTTCGCGCGCGACATCCCCCGCATCCTCCAGGGACTGGGCTTCACGAAGCAGAAGGCGGACATGCTGGCCTCGTACATCCGCGTGGATGCGTCCCGGGGCGCGGGCCATGCGCAGCAGGCGCTGCGCCGGGGGGACTTCCCGCGCCTGCGCACGCGCGTGGAGAAGGGGGGCATGGACTACAAGGGCTACAACATCGCGGTGCACGAGCTGGGGCACAACGTGGAGCAGGTCTTCAGCCTGTACCAGGTGGACCACACGCTCTTGTCCGGCGTCCCCAACAACGCCTTCACCGAAGCACTCGCGTTCGTCTTCCAGGCGCGCGACCTGGAGCTGCTGGGCCTTGGCAAGCCCGACGCGGCGAGCGAGCGCGAGCGGGTGCTCAACGACTTCTGGCAGTCCTGGGAGATCGCCGGCGTGGCGCTGGTGGACATGGCCACGTGGCACTGGATGTACGAACACCCGGACGCCACGCCCGCGCAGCTGCGCGACGCGGTGGCTCAGGTGTCGCGCGACGTGTGGAACCAGTACTACGCGCCGGTGCTGGGCCGGAAGGACAGCCCGCTGCTGGGCATCTACAGCCACATGATCAGCTACCCGCTCTACCTGCCGGACTACCCGCTCGGGCACCTCATCGCCTTCCAGATTGAAGAGCACCTGAAGCAGCACGGCCCGCTGGGCGCGGAGTTCGAACGCATGGCCGTTTACGGCTCCGTCACGCCGGATGAATGGATGCGCCACGCCACCGGCGCACCGGTCAGCGCGGAGTCGTTGTTGCGCGCCACCGCAGCGGCCCTGTGATATCCGGGTCTTTCTTCATTCACCTCTACTGAAGGAATGGCCATGAATCCTATTTTCCGTGCGGTGCTGCTGGGCTCGCTGTCGACGGTGGTTGGCTGTGCTTCGATGAAGGGCGGCACGAAGCCGCCGCCGGAGCCGACGGAGCAGCCTCCCGCGGCGTCGCTGGTCGACAACTGTGATCCCACGCAGAAGGAGATCTCCAAGCAGGCCGACGCGCTGGCGAGCCCGTACGGCATCGACCAGCACGTGGCGAAGAACTTCGCGAACGGCAAGGTGTCCTGGCTGATGACGGACAGCGCGTACCAGAAGTTCGTGGTGCAGACGGGCGCGAAGAACTTCGGCCGCTGCAACGACGTGGCCTGCTACCTGTTCGCGGCGCCGTCGGAGACCATCCAGGGCGCGGTGGAGAAGTCGAAGACGGCGGACGGGAAGCATGATCCGGCGGTGCTGGGCCAGGCGCTGGGCCTGCCGGCGAAGAACTTCGAAGGCCCGCTGCGGATGATGACGCTGGACCTGGCGGACCGGAAGGTCTGCGCGCGGCTGCCGGTGGACGCGGACCCCGGCGTATGGAAGTGCACCACGCCCGAGGACAAGGACTGCTTCAAGTTCGGCGGCTACACGTCGGGCGGCGTGCCGGAGATCATGGTCATCAACGCCCCGGTGGTCGACGCCCAGGTGGCGGAGATCCCGTGAGCGACGAGGAGGTGCTCCTCCAGAGCCCGCTCCTGTACCGCGTGCTGCGCGGTCGGGACGGGGCGCTGTCCATCGAGGTGGTGGTGGGCGGCATCGTCCAGTTCGAAGTGCGCGTGCTCCTGAACGAAGAGGAGTCCGAGTCCTTCGCGCGGGAGGGGCGTGCCTTCGCGGACCGGCTGGCCCAGGCCATCATGGCGGATCCGCCCTTCGGCGGCCGGTCGGTGCGCTCGCCGGTGTGACGTTGAAGCGGGGGCCCGCGAGTGACGCGGGCCCCCGGGGTGTCGAGCGGTGCGGCCCTACTGGCCGACGGCGGTGTTGCCGGGCACTTCCACCAGCTCCACCTCGAATTGGAGCACGGCGGCCGGCGGGATGCGCGAACCCGCGGGAGGACGGTCCCCGTAGGCGGTGTTGGCGGGGCAGGTGAGCTTCGCCTTGCCGCCGACCTTCATCTTCTGCACGCCCTGGGTCCAGCAGGGGATGACGCCGTTGAGCGGGAACTCCACCGGCACGCCGCGCTTGAAGGAGCTGTCGAACTCCGTGCCGTCGACCAGGGTGCCCCGGTAGTGCACCTTCACGGTGTCGGTGGCGCGGGGGCTCTTGCCGGTGCCGGCCGTCAGCTCGCGGTAGAGGACGCCGGAGGGCAGCTTCGTGGTGGAGGGTTCCTTCGCGGCGCGCTCCAGCGTGGCGACGTTGGCCTGGGCCTGCCGGTTCTTGGCGAAGGTCTGGAGCCGGGGCGAGAGTTCCTTGGGGTCGACGGCGGGCGCCGCGCCGCTGAGCGCATCCTGGAGGCCGCGCTGGAGGATCTGGATCTCCTCGGGCGTCAGGGCGAGCGCCGTCACGTTCTGCCCCAGCGACACGCCGAGCGAATAGACCGTCTTCTGGTCCTCCGTCTGGAGTTCCAGGGGGGCCGCGGCGGGCGCCTTGGCCTCGGCCGCGGCGGCCGGCTTGGAGGTCTTCGTCGGGGCCTGTGCCTGGGCGAAGCCCGGAGCGCCGAGCGCCAGCACCAGGGCCGCCATCCACTGCATACGCATGCTTCCGCCTTTCACGAGAATGGGGGGACTATATCCACCACGTCCTGATCCAGCGCGAGCCACGTCGCCCCCGCAACGCCGAGCAGCGGCGTGAGGTGCGCATGGGCGTGCAGGTCCCACCGTCCATTCAGGCCGTAGCTCGCGCCCAGCGTGGACAGGGGCAGGGGAACGGGCGCGCCCTCCAGCCGCACCGCGGGCCCACCGACGCCCGCCTCCAGCGCCAACGTGCCCTCGGGGACGGGGCGAACGTGCGCTGGCAGACCGCACGCACAGATCCGCGCGAAGAATCCAGCGAGCGGAAAAACGCGGCGCATGATGCCCAGCCTACCGCGCCTGGAGCGCGCCGTTTTCTTGCGCGCATGACGACTGACCGTACTGTGCCTCCAGGTCGCTGCACCCCCGCAGCAGCCTGTTGCACCAGCCGGAGGTCATGAGCCAATGAGCGAGAAGCGGAAGGCCAATCGAGCGCCCCTGGACATCTACCTCAACAAGTACATGGGCGGCGTGCCGTACATGACCCGCGCCGCGGACATCAGCCAGGAAGGCGTCAGCCTGTCTCGCCTCATCGAGCCCCAGCACGAAGCGCGTCGCGTGGGCCTCCAGTTCCAGCTGCCCGGCTCCGAGGAGATCATCTACGCCGAGGGTGAAGTCGTACGCGAGTGGAAGGAGTTGGGCCGCCGCGAGCAGTCGGGCGTGCGCTTCACCCTCCTCACCGAGCGGCACCGCAAGATGATCGACGCCTACGTCGACCGTCACGCGAACGAGAACTGAGGCTCGGCGTTACCCTGCGGGTGTGCCACCGTGATTACGCGGTGCCACCGGCGGTTCGCGGTGCGCATGGAAGTCGGGTCCGGTGGATCCGCCCATGCCCCGGGTCGCCTTGACTTCGCGCGGAGTGGCCCCCTTGAATGACCGGAGTGGTTTCCTGTGCGCTCGCCGGATCCTCGGCGACAGCGGGAGGGGTGCTCCGTGAGGCGTTCGCTGTGGGGTTTGTTGCTGGTCGTGCCGCTGACGGCGCTGGGCCAGGGCAAGGAAGCGAAGGTCGCCGCACCCGCCACGCCCGCCGCGGGTGAAGCCGCGCGCGCCGTCGCCAGTGCTGGCATCAACTGGGAAGGTCAGGTCCTGCGCGCCACGGGCGCCGGGGCCCCGGACCTGAAGGCGGCCAATCCCGCGCAGGCGCGACTGGGCGCCGAGCGCGCCGCGAAGCTGGACGCGTTCCGCAACCTGCTGGAGCAGGCCAAGGGCATCCAGGTGAACGCGGGCCGCACCGTGGCCGACGAGTGGGCACGCGATGAGGTGAAGGGCCGCGTCGAAGGCGCCATCAAGGGCTACAAGGTCGTCGCCAAGCGCTACTTCTCCGACAGCGGCGTGGAGCTGGACGTGGAGGTGCCGCTGGCGGCGCTCTCCGCGGCGCTGGCGCCCGCGCAGGATGTGGCCATCGTGCTCAATGCCGAGGGCGCGACGAAGTACACGGGCCTCGTGGTGGACGCGCGGGGCCTGGGGCTGAAGCCGGTGCTCGCGCCCCGCTTGGTGGACGCGGCGGGCAAGGCGCTCTACGGCGCGACGGTGCTCACCGAGGAGGCGCGCGGTGCCACGGGCGTGGCGGCCTGGTTCGAGAGCCTGGACGCCGCGAAGAAGGCCACGCTGGTGGGCGACAAGCCCCTGGTGGTGAAGGCCGCGCAGCTCCAGGGCTCCGACCTGGTCCTCAACGCGGAAGGGGCCCGCGCGCTCACCGAGGCGAACACGCGTTTCCTGGCCGAGGGCCGGGTCGCCATCGTCACGCAGTAGCCGCGAACCCAAGTGGCAGCCCGAGGAACGCCGATGCTCCTGAAACGCTCCCTGATCTGCCTGTTCCTGACGACCTCCGCCCACGCTGGGCTGGCCGGACCACTGGGGGACAAGGCGTTCCAGAAGCGGAAGGTCCACATGACGGGCGTGACGGGCAACACCGTTGAACTGACCGTGGCGCTGTGATGCGCGTCCGGTGGACGGCGGTGGGCCCGTTGGTGGCGGCGCTGGCGGTCGGCTGCGCGGCGAAGCAGGAGCAGGAACAGCCCGCGACGGTGGCCCGGGCGCGGGAGCTGATGGCCTCCGCCGAGGGCAAGCGCGGCGACCTGGTGCTCCGGTGCGAACCCGCGGACGCGGAGGTGCTGCTGGACGGCGTGCAGCAGGGCCTGTGCAGCGACTTCTCCAGCGTGTCCCGCAGCCTGCGCTTGGGCGACTCGGGCTTCCACCAGGTGGAAGTGAAGAAGCGGGGCTTCTGGCCGTACACGACCTACTACGAGCCCAGCGGGGCGCGGGTGACGCTGAAGGTCAAGCTGCGTCCCGTCGTCCCCGAGGCGGGCGGAGGTGCTCCGTGAAGCGACTGCGCGGGACGTGGGCTGTGCTGGCGGGCCTGTTGCCGGGACTGGCGTTCGGGGCCATTGGCCGGGTGGAGGTGCTGGAGGGCACGGCATCGCGCCACCCCATGGGTGGCGTGTCCCGGCCGCTGGCGGTGGGCGCGGACGTGGAGGTGAAGGACACGCTGGAGGTCGGACCGAAGTCCAACCTCAAGCTGACGCTCAACGACGGCAGCGTCCTGATGCTGGGGGAGGGCAGCCAGCTGTTCATCAACGTGGCGGACTTCGAGGGCCAGGAGCGCAAGGGCTTCGTGGCGAGGCTGGGCCTGGGCAAGCTCTGGGCGAGCGTCAAGAAGGCCCTCGCGGGCTCCGACGCGAAGTTCGAAGTGGAGACGGACCGGGCGGTGGCCGGCGTCCGGGGCACGCGCTTCCGGGTGGACGCCGCGGCGCCCACGTACATGGGGGCCCTCTCCCCGCGCACGCTGGTGCAGGTGGCGGAGGGCCAGGTGCAGGTGATGCCGCGGATGCTGGTGAGGTCCACCCCCCTGGAGAAGGCCAGCAAGGAGCGCACCCAGGCGCCAGGGTCCCAGGAGGTGACGCAGGAGCAGTGGACGGAGAGGATCATCCAGCTCCAGGCGGACCGGCAGGTGGTGGTGGACGCGGAACTGGGCACCGCGAAGGTCGGCACCCTGGACCGCAAGGTGGCAGGCGACGCCTTCGGGCGGTTCGTCACCCGCAATCAGGGGCCCAAGACGCCGTAGGATGGGCGGGGACAGGGAGGCGGTCATCGGACGTCGCAAGAAAGGCAGTGAGCGCGCGGTGAAGGTCGCCCCGCAGGCCCAGGTGGTCACCGCGCCCCCGGAGGTGTCCCCGGTCCTGCACGTCGTGCACCCGGAGCCCGTGCCCCCGGCCGGTGACCCCTCGGCCCTGGACGAGGCGGCGGCCCGCAGGGTGGACCTGGTGTGGTCCGGCGCGATGGTGGGCTCGCTGGCGCTGGTGTTCGCGCTCCTGTCGGTGTTCGGCGGGGTGGCGGTGCCGGTGCTGCTGGCGCTGACGGGCGCGTACGCGTTCAACCCGGTGGTGACGCTGCTGGAGAAGCGCGGCCTGGACCGCACGCTGGGCACGTCGCTGCTCTTCGTCGCGGGCACGCTGCTGATGGTGGGCGCGGGGCTGTACCTGGTGCCGGTGTTCCGCGACGAGGCGGCGAAGCTGCCCGGCTTCTTCTCGCGGGCCAGCACCCAGGTGGTGCCGCAGGTGGAGTCGCTCCTGGGCATGTCGCTGCCGGAGCTGGTGAGCCAGCGCACCGCGGAGCTGGGCGAGAAGGCCTCCGAGCTGCTCCAGAGCGCGGGCCCCACGGCGGCGCGGCTGGTGGCGAGCTTCGCCGGCAACACCGCGCGCTTCGTGGCCACGTTGCTGGGCCTGTCGGTGGTGCCGGTGCTGGCGTTCTTCTTCCTCCAGGACTACCCGCGCCTCATGCGGAACATCCAGGACCTGCTGCCGCGCCGCTCGGTGGCGCTGGTGAGCCAGCGGTTCCGCGAGGTGGACGAGGTGCTGTCCGCCTTCGTCCAGGGCCAGCTCTCGGTGGGCGCCATCCTGTCGGTCATCTACGCGGTGGGCCTGTCCGTGGCCCGCATCGACCTGGCCATCGCCATCGGCCTCATCGCGGGCTTCGGCAACATGGTGCCGTACCTGGGCACGGGCATCGGCGTGGTGCTCGCGGTGCTGGGCGTCCTGCTGTCGTGGCAGGGGCCGTGGCAGCTCGCGGTGGTGGCGGCGACCTTCGTGGTGGGGCAGATGCTGGAGGGCTTCGTCATCACCCCGCGCGTCGTGGGCGAGAAGGTGGGCCTGTCGGCGGTGGTGGTCATCCTCGCCGTGCTCGCGTTCGGGGAGCTGTTCGGCTTCGTGGGCATCCTGCTGGCGGTGCCGGCCAGCGCCATCCTCAAGGTCGTCCTGAGCGTGGTCATCCAGCGCTACCGCCGCACGGATCTCTACAAGGGGGGAGCCGGCGGTCCGTGACGAAGCTGGAGAAGCTGCACCAGGAGATCATCGCGTGCCGGGCCTGCCCCCGGCTCGTCGAGTGGCGCGAAGAGGTGGCCCGGGTGAAGCGGCGGGCCTACCGGGACTGGGACTACTGGGGCAAGGCCGTCCCCGGCTTCGGGGATCCGCAGGCCCGGCTGATCATCGTGGGGTTGGCCCCCGCGGCGCACGGCGCCAACCGGACGGGCAGGTACTTCACCGGGGACCGTTCCGGGGAGTTCCTCATGGCGGGCCTGCACCGCTCGGGCTTCGCCAACCAGTCCCGGAGCGACCGCATCGACGACGGGCTCAAGCTGACGGACGCCTTCATCGTCGCGGCCGCCCGCTGCGCCCCGCCGGACAACAAGCCCCTGCCGGAGGAGCTGGCCCGGTGCGCGCCGTTCCTGGACCGGGAGATGGCCCTCTTGCCCGGCCGGGTGCTACTCGCCCTGGGGGCCATCGGGTGGAACGCTGCGCTGGCGTCCGCGACCCGCACGGGCGGCGTCATCCCTCCGCCCCGGCCCGCCTTCGGCCATGGTGCGGAGTTCCGGCTGCCGGACGGCCGGTGGCTCGTGGGCAGCTACCACGTCAGCCAGCAGAACACCCAGACGGGGAGGCTCACGCCCGCCATGTTCGACACGGTGATGAAACGGATCCGGGTGTTGTTGGACGCGAGGGAGTAGGGAACAGAAGTCCCTCCGTTCGTGTTTCCTTGACAGGTGTGGGAGCCCGCTGTTATTCCCCGCGCCATCCGCACGACGGGTCGTTAGCTCAGCGGTAGAGCACTACCTTGACACGGTAGGGGTCAGTGGTTCGATCCCACTACGACCCATCATCAGTAAGCGTTCCATCTCGCGGGCGGCAGGCTTCCAAAGAGCCTGCCGCCCGTGGCTTTTCCAGCGCAGGGGTTTTCAAGCCATGTCCGAATCCATCACGGTGACGCTCCCCGACGGCAGCCAGAAGCAGACGCCTCGCGGGACGACCATCGCGGACTTCGTGAAGGGCAGCATCGGTGTGGGGCTCGCGAAGGCGGCCCTGTTCGCCCGGGTGAACGGTCAGGACGTCGACCTGTCGCGCCCGCTCGACGAGGACGCGAAGCTCCAGATCTTCACGCCCAAGAGCCCGGAAGGCCTGGACCTCATCCGCCACGACGCCGCGCACGTGGTCGCCAGCGCCGTGCAGCGCCTGTTCCCCGGCACGCAGGTGACCATCGGTCCCTCGACGGAGGAGGGCTTCTACTACGACTTCTTCCGCGAGAAGCCCTTCACTCCGGAGGAGCTGGAGAAGATCGAGGCGGCCGCCAACGCGGAGCTCAAGCAGGACGCCCCCTTCGTGCGCACGGAGATCTCCATGGAGGACGCCGTGCGTCTCTTCGAGGAGAAGGGCGAGACCTTCAAGGTGGAGATCGTCAAGGACATCGCCGCCAAGGGCGCCAAGACGCTCACGCTCTACACCCACGGTGACTGGGTGGACTTCTGCCTGGGGCCCCACGCGCCCAGCACGGGGAAGATCGGCGTCATCAAGATCCTCTCCTCCAGCGGCGCCTACTGGCGCGGCGACCACCGCAACCCGATGCTCCAGCGCGTGTACGGCACGGCGTTCTTCGACAAGAAGGCGCTGGATGCGTACATGACGCGCATCGAGGAAGCGAAGAAGCGCGACCACCGCAAGCTGGGCAAGGAGCTGGACCTCTTCCACTTCCACCCGTACGCGCCGGGCGCGGCCTTCTGGACGCCCAAGGGCACCACGCTCTACCAGACGCTGTCGGACTGGATGCGCTCGCTCACGGCCGGCGACGGCTACGTGGAGATCAAGACGCCCCTGATGTTCAACAAGGGGCTGTGGGAGACCAGCGGCCACTGGGGCAAGTACAAGGAGAACATGTTCCTGGTGCTCGACAGTGAGTCCGGCGAGCACGACTTCTCCCTCAAGCCGATGAACTGCCCGTCGCACCACCTGTTCTACGGCTTCAAGAAGCACAGCTACCGCGACCTGCCCCTGCGCCTGCACACCCAGGACGTGCTGCACCGCAACGAGGCAGCCGGTTCCCTGGGCGGCCTCACCCGCGTGCGCCAGTTCGCGCAGGACGACGCGCACATCTACTGCACGGAGGCCCAGATCACCGACGAGGTGCGGCGCTTCGTGAAGCTGCTGGATCGCGTCTACAAGGCGGTGGGCCTCACCTACGCGGTGAAGCTGTCCACGCGTCCCGTGCAGCGCCTGGGCGATGACTCGCTCTGGGATCGCGCCGAGGACGGCCTCAAGGCCGCGCTGGAATCGCTGGGCCTGGAGTACGAGCTGGCCCCGGGCGACGGCGCCTTCTACGGCCCGAAGATCGACTTCGCTGTGTCGGACAGCATCGGCCGCCGGTGGCAGCTGGGCACCATGCAGCTGGACTACCTGGCCCCGGAGCGCTTCGACCTGACGTACGTGGGCGAGGACAACGCCCCGCACCGCCCCGTGGTTCTCCACCGCGCCATCTTCGGCTCCTTCGAGCGCTTCACCGCCATCCTCATCGAGCACTTCGCCGGCGCGTTCCCGGCCTGGCTCGCCCCGGTGCAGGCGACGCTCGTGTACGTGGCGGACCGTCAGCTGGACTACGCCCGCAAGGTGCGGGACGACCTGCGCGCCAAGGGCTACCGGGTGGAGCTGGACGAGCGCGGCATCACGCTCAACGCGAAGATCCGCGAGGCCCAGCTCCAGAAGATCCCGTTCACCCTGGTCGTGGGCGACAACGAGGTCGAAGCCGGCGCCGTGTCCCCCCGTCGCTACGGCGGCGAGGACCTCAAGTCGATGAAGCTCGTCGACTTCGAGGCGCTGCTGGCCAAGGAAGCGGCCCTGCCCTGACCCGGGGTAGGGGGTTGTAGGGACGGGGAGTACGTGGGACGGCGGGGGTTTCAGCGGTGGCTGTAGGAAACGCTACCCCCAACGCCTCGAAAGAGTGATAGAGGCTTCCGCTCAAAGCGTCCGCGAACCGTGTGTCGTGGACCGCCGTCAGCCGCGATGGCTGCCGTGCCGACAGGAAGCAGAAGGAAGGATTGGGACCATGCCCAAGTTGAAGACCCGCAGCAGCGCGAAGAAGCGCTTCCAGGTGAAGAAGAGCGGCCAGGTGAAGTTCGGCAAGGCCTTCAGCAAGCACCTGTTCACCTTCTCCAAGTCGCCCAAGCAGAAGCGCGGTAACCGGGGTACCGGTCACCTGCGCGACATGGACGCGAAGAAGGTCATCAAGGAGCTGTTCCCCTACGGGGCCTGAGTTTTTCCTCGGGCTTGGACCATCCGTGAGTCCTGGCGGAGCGGCGTGAGGCCGGCACCCCAGGGTCACCTTCAAGAAGTCAGGAGTGTGTCATGCGCGTCAAAAAGGGATTCAAGGCTCGTCGTCGTCGTAATCGCATTCTCAAGCTGGCCAAGGGTTTCCGCGGCCGCCGCAAGAATTGCTACAAGCGCGCCAACCAGGCCGTGGAACGCGCCCTGGACTACGCCACCCGCGACCGCGCGGTGCGCAAGCGCAACTTCCGTTCGCTGTGGATCGTCCGCATCAACGCGGCGGCGCGCACGGTGGGCCTGTCCTACTCGAAGCTGATCGCCGGTCTGGCGAAGGCGAAGATCGGCCTGGACCGCAAGGTCCTGTCCGACATGGCCATCGCGGACCCCGCGGGCTTTGCCGCCGTCGCCAACATCGCGAAGGCAGCCTGAGACCCGGCCGGCTCCTGAAGCCGGCCCCCTGAAGACAAACGGGCTGCCTCCAACACGGGGGCGGCCCTCTTTTTTTGCCCGGCGTCGGATGGCGCCCGGGGCGCGTAACGGAAGGCGGGAAGAGGACCATGCGAGACCGGTTGCAGGCGTTGGCGGACGCGGCGCGCCAGGAGATCGCGGGCGTGTCGGAGCCTTCTCAGGTGGAGGCGCTGCGCATCCGCTACCTGGGCAAGAAGGGCGAGCTGTCCGCCATCCTGGGCGGCATGGGCAAGCTGCCCCCGGATGAGCGCAGAGCGCTGGGCGAGGTGGCCAACACCGTCAAGGCGGAGCTGGAGCAGCTCCTGTCGGACGCCGTGCGCCGCGCCGAGGACGCCGCGCTGGAGGCCCAGCTCAAGGGCCCCAAGCTGGACGTGACGCTGCCCGGGCGCGCGGTGCTGCCCGGTGGCCGGCACCCGGTGTCCCGCACGATGGAGGACATCGTCCGCACGTTCGCGCGGCTGGGGTTCGAAGTGGCCGTCGGGCCGGAGATTGAACTCGACTACTTCAACTTCGAGGCGCTGAACCTGCCCAAGGACCACCCCGCGCGGGACATGCAGGACACGTTCTACGTGGACGAGCCGACGCTGGGTCACGCGAAGAAGGCGGACAGCCCTTCGCTGCTGCGCACGCACACGTCGCCGGTGCAGGTGCGGCACATGCTGTCGCGCAAGCCGCCCATCCGCGCGGTGATGCCGGGCCGGGTGTACCGACGGGATTCGGACATCACGCACACGCCCATGTTCCACCAGGTGGAAGGCCTGCTGGTGGACAAGGACGTGAGCTTCGCGGAGCTGAAGGGGACGCTGGACGCGTTCGTGCGGGCCTTCTTCGGTTCGGACACGCGCACGCGCTTCCGTCCGTCGTTCTTCCCCTTCACCGAGCCGTCGGCGGAGGTGGATGTCACCTGTGCGTCGTGCGGTGGCAAGGGCTGCCGCGTCTGCAAGCAGACGGGGTGGCTGGAGGTGCTGGGCAGCGGCATGGTGCATCCGAACGTCTTCACCGCGGCGGGCTACGACCCGAAGGAAGTCACGGGCTACGCGTTCGGCATGGGCGTGGAGCGCCTGGCCATGCTGCGCTACGGCATCGACGACCTGCGGATGATGTTCGAGAACGACGCACGCTTCCTCGCGCAGTTCTGATTCCAGCCGGATGGGCAAGAGGGTGGACCTGTGAAGATTTCGGTGAAGTGGCTGGGTGATTACGTGGCGCTGCCGCCGTCGGTGGACGAGCTGGCGCGCAAGCTGACCGCGGCGGGGCTGGAGATCGAGGGCGTGGAGCGCCCCGGCGAGGGCCTGCGCGGCGTGGTGGTGGCGCAGATCCGCGAGTCGGTGCAGCACCCCAACGCGGACAAGCTCTCCGTCACGCAGGTGGACATCGGCGGTTCGGCGCTGTTCCAGGTGGTGTGCGGCGCGAAGAACTTCAAGGTCGGCGACAAGGTGCCGCTGGCCACGGTGGGCGCGAAGCTGCCCAACGGCATGGAGATCAAGCAGGCCGCGCTCCGGGGCGTGGACAGCTTCGGCATGCTCTGCTCGGCGAAGGAGCTGGGCATCACCGAGGACTCGGCGGGCCTGCTCATCCTTCCGGCGGACACGAAGCTGGGCGTGCCCATCGCGGAGGCGCTGGGGCTGGATGACTCGGTGCTGGAGGTGAACGTCACGCCGAACCGGCCGGACGCGCTCTCCCACCTGGGCGTGGCGCGCGAGGTGGGCGTGGTGACGGGCGCGGCGCTCAAGGTGCCCGAGCCGAAGCCCGCGGAGTCCGGCCGCCCGGTGGCGGAGCTGGTGAAGGTGCGCATCGACGCGCCCGAGCGGTGTACGCGCTACGCGGGGCGGGTGGTGGAAGGCATCACCGTCCAGCCGTCGCCGCAGTGGATGCAGGACCGGCTGAAGGCGTGCGGCGTGCGCGCCATCAACAACGTGGTGGACGCCACCAACTTCGTCCTCCTGGAGTACGGCCAGCCGCTGCATGCGTTCGACCTGGACAAGATGGCGGGCCAGGAGATCGTCGTGCGCACCGCGAAGGCGGGCGAGAAGCTGCGCACGCTGGACGACAAGGAGCGCACGCTGGATGCGGACGACCTGGTCATCGCGGACCGGGACCGGGCGCAGGCGCTGGGAGGAGTGATGGGCGGCGCGGACAGCGAGGTGACTCAGGGGACGAAGCGCATCCTCATCGAGTCCGCGCACTTCGTCGGCTCCGGCGTGCGCCGGATGGCGAAGCGGCACGCCCTTCACACGGAAGGGTCGCACCGCTTCGAGCGTGGATCCGACCTGGACGCGGTGCTGCCGGCGGTGGACCGCGCCGCGCAGCTCATCGCGGAGCTGTCGGGTGGCACGGTGGCGCCGGGGCGGGTGGACATTCAGCCCGCGCCGAAGCCGCCGCGTCGGGTGACGCTGCGCTACGGGCGGGTGGAGAAGGTGCTGGGCGTGGCGGTGGCGGAGGCGGAGTGCCGGCGCATCCTCGGGGCGCTGGGGTTCAAGAACGTGGAGGACGGCGCGGGGCAGACGACGTTCGAGGTGCCCCGGGCGCGCGTGGATGTGGAGCGCGAGGAGGACCTGATGGAGGAGGTCGCCCGCGTCTTCGGCTACGACAACATCCCGGCCCGGCTGCCGCGCGGCCTGGACACGCTGGCGCCGGAGCCCCTGCAGATGGAAGCCGAGCGTCGGCTGCGCCACTCGCTGGGCGGGGTGGGGCTGAACGAGGTGGTGAACTACTCGTTCGTGGCGCCGAAGTCGCTGGAGGTGCTGGGCGGGAAGGAAGCGCCCATCGCGCTGATGAACCCGCTGAGCGTCGAGCAGTCGGTGATGCGCACCAGCCTGTTGCCGGGCCTGTTGGAGAACCTGTCGCGCAGCGTGCGCCATCAGGTGGAGACGGTGGGCCTCTACGAGACGGGCCGGGCGTACTTCCGGGACGCGCAGGGCGGGCAGGGGATGAAGCCCGCGTCACGCGAGGTGCCGCGCGTGGCGGGCCTGGTGTGGGGCGTCCGGGGCGGCCGGAGCTGGACGCAGAAGGACGCGCGCGTGGACTTCTACGACGCGAAGGGCGCGGTGGAAGCGCTGCTGCACGCCTTGCACGTGGAGGGCGCGACGTTCGCGCCGGCCGAGCCTCCGGCGTACCACCCGCGCAGCAGCGCGCAGGTGTCGCTGGCGGACGGGACGGTGCTGGGGCACGTGGGTGAGGTGCACCCTCGGGTGACGAAGGCGCTGGGGCTGCCGGAGGGCGTGTTCGTGTTCGAGCTGGACACGGAGCCGCTGTACGCGGCGGCGAAGCTGGTGCCTCAGGCGGCGGGGCTGCCGAAGTACCCGGCGGTGCTGCGCGACCTGGCGGTGGTGGTGCCGGTGGAGCTGCGCAACGAGGAAGTGCGCAAGGTCATCCTGGAGGTCGGGGCGCCGCTGGTGGAGGACGCGTTGGTGTTCGACGTGTACACGGGCAAGCCCATCCCCGAGGGGAAGAAGAACCTGGCGTACGCCCTGAGGTATCGCTCGGCCGAGCGGACGCTGACCGACGTGGAGGTCACGACGGCGCACCAGCGCATCATCACCGAGGTGAACCAGCGGCTGGGGGCGGCCCTGCGCGCCTGAATTCCTGAGTGAAGTCAGGACGTTGACACGGTTCGGGGAAGGCTGACACCATGCCCCGCGTTCACCGGCCATCACGGGTGCCAGAGGACTCGCATGACGAAAGCGGACATCATCGAGGGGGTCTACGAGAAGGTCGGCTTCTCGAAGAAGGAGTCGGCGGAGATCGTCGAGCTCGTGTTCGACACCGTGAAGGAGACGCTGGAGCGCGGGGACAAGATCAAGATCTCCGGGTTCGGAAACTTCCAGGTGCGCCAGAAGAAGGCGCGCGTGGGGCGCAATCCGCAGACGGGCAAGGAGATCGAGATCAGCGCGCGTCGGGTGCTGACCTTCCGGCCGAGCCAGGTGTTGAAGAGCGCGTTGAACGGCGAGGCCCCTCCGGAGAACCATGCGGAGATCGACGCCCAGGAAGAAGCGGCGGCGGACGCGGCGGAGGCCCGGGGCGAGGACTTCGACGAGGGAATGGAAGAAGGCGACGAGTAAGTTTTCCCACGGAACCCTTCACCTCGCGCTTGACCCAGGAGAGCGGCGAGGGCATAAGGGCGCACCGTTTCACGACGGCGGTTTTCGGGGCGTAGCGCAGCCTGGTAGCGCACTTGCTTGGGGTGCAAGTGGTCGCAGGTTCAAATCCTGTCGCCCCGACCAAAATGAAGGCCCTGGAGTTTCCGGTGCAAGCCGGTGACTCCAGGGCCTTTAGTCTTTTCTGGCCCGACATCGCCGGGGACGACGTTCAGTAGGTGAGCGACTTCTTGGTGGTCACCGTGTGGACGGAGGAGATGCGCTTCTCCACCTCCTTCGCCTCGTGGTTGCGCGGGCATTTCGGCGTCCGCTCGTCGTGCTCCTTGATGCTCATGTTTTCGGTGAACGGCTCCTGGCACTTGCGACAGAAGAACTCGTAGACAGGCATGGACCTGTTCCTCTCTGGAGGTGCGAGGCCATGCCGCGACTGCCGGTGGCCTACGAGAAACGATGCGGCGCGGTGACCGCATGTGCCACTCCCGTGGGCTCGCCCGCCGGAGGGCCCAAGGTGCGCACCTGAGCGCCGCGCCGCCGTCCTGACCGCCCGGGGCCCCGCCATGCCGTTCCAGCGGAGAGGGTGGGGGCTCGTCGCGCTGCTCCATCCTCACGGGTTGCATCTCGTGGGCAGGGTGCGCTGGTTTGCTGGGAGGAGGACGTTCGCGGGGACCTCCCGCCATCCACCCGTGCGACCGGGCGCACGGCCTGGGCGTCCAGGGAGGTGCCATGTCCCTCGCAAGGTTTTGCCGCAAGAAGGTGGCCATCATCCAGCCCATGCAGAGCGTGGCCGAAGCCGCCGAGCAGATGCGCGACCGGCACGTCGGTGCGCTCGTCGTCGTTGGCGAGGAGCCCCGACCGGTGGGCATATTGACCGACCGGGACATCGTCACCCGGGTGGTGGCCGAGCGGAAGGACGCCCGGGCCGTCCCCGTCCTGGACGTCATGTCGCCCCAGCCCGTGGTCGCCCACGTGGACGACCGGCTCGACCAGACGTTCATCACCCTCAGGCAACTGGGCGTGCGCCGCCTGCCCATCGTGGATGGGCAGGGATGCCTGGCGGGACTCGTGTCCCTCGACGACTTGCTGGTGCTGTTGGCCGCGGAACTGGACCAGACCGCCGCCGTCGTCCGTGAGAACCGGGGGCCTTGAGGCACTGCTGTTTCATCCTCAGGGCCGGGCGGAAACTCCCCCGTCGAGCGCTTGAGCCCGTGCCTCGTTCATCAACCGCTTCACGTCCTCGTCGGGGACCTGGGGAAACGAGGCGTACCACTGGCCGATGGAGTCCAGGTCGGGCCTCGCGAGGACGCACACCAGGTCCTCCACCATGGGTCGGAGTTCCTCGAGGATTTCGTTCCCAGCCACTGGCACGGCGAGGACGATGCGGCCGGGCCGCCGCATCCGGAGCGACTGGAGCGCCGCCCGCACGGTGCCTCCTGTCGCGATCCCATCGTCAACGAGGATGACCGTCTTGCCCTGGACGTCGGGCGGGGCGTCCCCACCGCGGAAGCGGGCCACGCGCTCCTTCACCTCGGCGGCCTTGCGCTGGACGAGCCGCCGCGCGGTGGCCTCCGACACGCTCATGCGCGCCATCCGCTCGCGGTCGAGGTAGGTGATGCCCCCTTCCGCCACCGCCCCCAAACCCAGCTCCTGGTAGTTCGGCGCGCCCACCTTGCGCACCACCCAGATGTCCAGCGGAGCGCCCAGCGCCTCCGCGACCTCGTACGCCACGGAGACGCCTCCTCGGGGCAGGCCCAGCACGAGGGTGTCCTCCGCGGTGTACCCGCGCGCGAGCAGCGCCTGCGCGAGCTGTCGGCCCGCGTCCACCCGGTCCTCGAAATACAGGGGGGCCCTCATGACGTGAGCCACTTTCGCGTCGCCACCCCGTGGATGGCGCAGCTGTGCTTCTCCACCCTGACGCTCAGGAGCTCTTGGCACTTACGACAGAAAAGTGCGTGGACCGGCATGGGGCGGCACCCCTTTCGGGAATCGCGAGGCCACACGGAGCCGCCTCGCGGACGGGCCTGCCTTGAAACGGTGGGGCGTGTCAGGACCCTGTGCCAATCCCCCTCGGAGCGTGCCGGAAGGCAGGGGCCCTCCGTGTCGCCCCCGGGCAGGCCTGCCGGATCATGACGCGGGCGCTCTCACGCACGGCGTCTCCTGGGTGGAGGATGGCGCGCTCGCCGGGACGCAGGCCCGCTTCCACGCGGACCTCCAGGCCGTTGCCTTACAGCGCGCTACGAGGTCGAGCGCTGAGCGTCGGGGCTGCCGCGGACTCCTCCGCGACGATGGCGCCGGACTCCAGCCGCACCCGCCGGTCCGCCACGTCGAAGTACCGGTTGTCATGGCTGATGACGACCACGGCCTTCCCCGCGGCCTTCAGGTCCGGCAGCAGCTCCCGGTAGAAGACCTCCTTGAACAGAGGATCCTGATCCGCCGCCCACTCGTCGAAGAGGTACACGGGGCGGTCCTCCAGATACGCCGTCAGCAGCGCCAGTCGCTTGCGCTGGCCCGCGGACAGGTCCGTGGTGGAGAGCGCTCCCGTGTCGTTGATCCGCACCTTGCGGTCCAACTGGAGCCGCGTCAGGTACGCACGGGCCTTGTCCGCCTTGTCTCCCTCGGCCAGCCCGAGCAGCGAGTCGAAGAGGTGGAAGTCGGAGAACACCGTCGCGAACAACTGGCGGTAGCGCTCCCGGTCGCCTTCCGTCACGGACCGCCCATCGACGCGGATCTCCCCGGACTCCGGCGTGTAGAGGCCGGTGATGAGCTTGGCCAGCGTCGTCTTGCCGCTGCCATTGCCGCCCACCACGAAGAGGATTTCCCCCGGCCGGAGCGTCAGGTCGATGGGGCCCAGCGTGAAGGGCGTGTCCTCTCCCTCCCGGCGGTACGCATGCGTGACGCCCGCCAGGTCGATGCGTGACGGCGGGGCAGGGGGCTCCCCACTGCTGAGCGGGAGCGGACTGCCTGCGGCCGCCAGCTCCAGCGTGTCGATGTGGCGGAGTGCCACCGTGCCGGCTCCCAGCATGGGGAGCATCGTCATGGACGACTCCAGCGGCTGCTGGAGGTAGAGCACGGCGAGCGTGTAGCCCACCAGCGTCGAGGTCGACACCGGCGTCAGCCCCGGCAGTGCGAAGAGCAGCAGCCCGATGAAGAAGAAGAACAGGCTCATGCTCCAACTGGTCGTGAAGGTGTGGAGCGTGGAGACCTTCACCTGGAGCTGCTTCAGTGCCTCTGCCGTGGGGAACAGCTCCTGCTTGAGGAAGGCCGTGCGCCGACCTCCGTGCAGCTTCAGTTCCTTCAATCCCTGGGTGAGCGAGCGCAGGTCTCGGAAGAACCGGTCATTCGTCTGCCGCGAGTGTCGCAGGAGTCCCATGATGTGCCGCATGGGAAGCAGGTAGCTGGCGACTCCCAGCATCGCGAACACGAGCAGTGCGGCGAACACCATCGGCGACATGATGGCGAGGTACGTCATGCAGCCCACGATGATGCCGCCGTGGATCAGCAGCGGCGGAATGCACAGCAGGCCCTGGGTGACGGCCTGGACGTCGTCGATCAGCGTGGCCAGCAGTCGGTGATTGCCCAGCTCTTCCAACTGGCGCAACGGCGTCGCGAGAATGCGCTGGCTCAACTGATCCCGCAGTGCGAACGTGGTGCGCGTCTGGAGCCGCGTCAGCAGCAGCTGCGAGCCGATGCGTGAACCCAGCATCAGGGCTCCCAACGCGGCGAAGCCGAGGACCGTGGCACGATCCGCGAGCGTGCCGCCACTGGTGAGGACCGCGTTGATGTGCGCGATGAGCCCGGCGCTCGCGGCACCTGTCAAGAGCCCGAAGAACACCGCCAGCGCCACGGCCCCACGGGATCTGCGCAGCAACAGGATGAGCAGGTTCACGCCGTCGGTTCCTTCCGCCAGTACGAGAACCGGCTTCCGAGCGCCCTTAGCTTATGCTGCGCGCCGCTCTCCAGCGAAGGGATCCAGGCCTCTCACCCGCCCCGCACCATGGCACCTCTCTCCGCGCGAACCTCCCCAGCCGCGACCCTCCTGGAGCTGCTCGAAACACGGGCCCACGCTCTCGGAGAACGGCCCCTCTACACCTTCCTGGAAGATGGCGGGGACGATGAGGTCCTGAGCCATGCCGGGTTGGACCTGCGGGCCCGGCGCATCGGCGCCGCCCTACAGTCACTGGCGAAGGCGGGCGAGCGGGCGGTGCTCCTCTACCCGCCGGGCTTGGAGTACGTCGCGGGCTTCTTTGGCTGCCTGTACGCCGGGCTGGTCGCCGTGCCCGCCTATCCCCCGGACCCCACGCGCCTGGATCGGACGCTGCCCCGGCTGCGCGCCATCATCCGCGACGCCCGCGCGAGCGTCGTGCTCACCACGTCCTTCATCCAGGAGATGGGTGAGGGGCTCTTCGAGGGTGCCCCCGAACTGGCGGCCCTGCGTTGGGTCGCCACCGATGCGCTGCCCGAAGGGACCGAAGCGGGCTGGCGGCGCCCGGCTCCCACGTCGGACACGCTGGCCTTCCTCCAGTACACCTCCGGATCCACGGGCGATCCGAAGGGCGTACAGCTCAGCCACGGTAACCTGCTGCACAACCTGGGATTGATCTCCCACGCGTTCGAAGTCCGCTCGGACAGCGTGGGTGTCATCTGGCTGCCGCCGTACCACGACATGGGCCTCATCGGCGGAGTGCTCCAGCCGCTGTACGCGGGCTTCCCCGTGGCGTTGCTGTCGCCGCTCGCGTTCCTTCGCCGCCCTCGCTTCTGGCTGGAGTCGCTGTCCCGCTTCGGTGGCACCATCAGTGGCGGTCCGTGCTTCGCCTTCGACTTGTGCGTGCGCAAGGTGCCTCCTGCGGAGCGCGAGGGCCTGGACCTTCGACGATGGGAGCTGGCGTTCTGCGGCGCGGAGCCCATCCGCCCGGAAGTCATGACGCGCTTCGCGGAGGCCTTCGCGCCTTCGGGCTTCCAGGGCCAGGCGTTCTATCCCTGCTATGGGCTCGCGGAGGGCACGCTCATCGCCTCTGGCGGTCGCAAGGGAGAGGGTGTCCTCACCCGCACCTGGGACTCCGCGGCGCTGGAGCGCAATGAAGCCCTGGAGGCCCCTGAAGGCTCCGGTGCTCGTCCGCTGGTGGGGTGTGGCCGGACGCTGCCGGATCAGACGCTGCTGGTGGTGGACCCGGAGACGCGGCGACCGTGCCCCCCCGAACGGGTGGGGGAGATCTGGGTCTCCGGCCCGAGCGTGGCCCAGGGCTACTGGGAGCGACCCGAGGAGAGCGAGGCGGCCTTCGGCGCGCGCCTGGCGGACTCGGAGGATGGGAGGCGGTTCCTGCGCACCGGCGACCTGGGCCTGATGCGGGATGGTGAGCTGTTCGTCGCGGGTCGCCGCAAGGACCTCGTCATCCTGCGAGGCCGGAACCTGCACCCTCAGGATCTGGAGCTGACGCTCGAACGGAGTCACCCCGCGCTGCGGCCCGGCTGTGGCGCGGCGTTCTCCATCGAGGTGGGCGGCGAGGAGCGGCTCGCGGTGATGTACGAGGTGGATCCTCGCAAGCCGTGGACAGCGGACGACGTGGTGGGCGCCGTCCGCCGGGGCCTGTCCGAGGCGCACGAGGTGCAGCTCCACACGCTCGTCCTGATTGAGCCGGGCGCTCTGCCCAAGACGTCCAGCGGGAAGATCCAGCGTCGCGCTTGTCGGGCGGAGCTGCTGGCGGGGACGGCTCGGGCGCTGCTGACCTGGCGCGAGGCGGACGCGGAGGTTTCCCTCGGGGAGGGAAGTGCTCCTGTTGTCGCTGCCGAACCGGTCACCGTGGAGGAACTGGAGACGTGGCTGCTGGCGCGGATCGCCTCGCGGCTCCGCGTGCGTCCGGAGACGCTGGCGCGGGACATGCCCATCACGTCCTTCGGTCTGGACTCGCTGGGCGCCGTGGAGCTTGCGAATGACGTCGAATCCCTGGGCACCGTCCTGCGCATGGAGGTCCTGCTCCAGGGGCCTACCGTGGCGCAGCTCGCGCGCACGGTCTTCGCGGCGCGTGGTGAAGCAACTGGCACGGGGCTGATCCGCGCGGAGGAGGGGAAGCCCGCTCCGCTTTCGTCCGCGCAGCAGCGGCTGTGGCTCTTCGAGCAGTTGGAGCGTGGGAGCCCCGCGTATCACCTCCCTGCGGCGGTCCGGCTCACGGGAGCCCTGGATGACGTGGCGTTGGAGCGTGCCTTCGCGGCGCTCGTTCTTCGGCACGAGGCGCTTCGGGCGACGTTCCGTGAGGAGGATGGCACTCCCTGGCAGGTGACCGCTTCTGAACCGGCTTCTTCATTCCGGCGTGTGGATCTCCGCGAGCTTCCGGTGGGGGACCGCGAGGCGGCGGCGCTCCTGTTGGCTCGCGAGGAAGCGCGTGCTTCCTTCGACCTCGTGCGCGGGCCGCTGTTCCGGGTCACGCTGAGCCAACTGGAAGCGCGCGAGCACCTGCTCGTCGTGGTGATGCATCACATCGCTTCCGACGGAGCCTCGTTCGGCATCCTGGCCCGGGAGTTGAGCGCGCTCTACGGGGGCGGGACTTCGCTGGCCCCTCTGTCCTTCCAGTATCCCGACTTCGCTCGCTGGCGGCGGGAGCGTGAGACGGACAGCGCGCTGGCCGCTTCGCTCGACGGATGGAAGGCGCGGCTGGCCGGTGTTCCCGTCGCGCTGGAACTTCCGACGGATCGTCCTCGTCCACCCACGCCGTCCTACCGTGGTGGCCGCGTGGCGCTGAATCTTCCGGAGTCGCTCACGGCCCGGCTGGAGGAACTGGGCCGCAGCGAAGGCGCCACGTTGTTCATGACGCTGCTGGCGGCCTTCGAGGTGCTGCTCGCACGTCACTCGGGCCAGGAGGACTTCTGTGTCGGGACCCCCGTCAATGGACGTGAGCGGGCTGGACTGGAAGGGCTGATTGGCTGCTTCCTCGACCTTGTCGTCCTTCGCGCGTCCCTCTCCGGAGCATCTTCCTTCCGTGAGGTGCTGGGGCGGACCCGAAAGGTTGCGCTCGACGCATTCGCCCACCGCGATGTTCCCTTCGAGCGGTTGGTGGAGGCCCTCCAGCCCGCGCGGGACCGCACCCGTGCTCCACTGTTCCAGGTGTTGTTCGTGCTCCAGCCGGAGCCCGGTGCCGGACTCGCGCTGCCCGGTCTGGACGCCCGTCGCGTGGACATCGATCCTGGCGCCACGCCCTATGACCTGACCCTGTCCCTCGCTCAGGGCGCGCAGGGTCTGGACGGATGGCTCGAGTACGCCACGGACCTCTTCGATGCGGACACCGCGGCTCGGCTGGTGGCTCGGCTGCGCGTGCTCCTGGAGTCCATCGTCGCGGATCCGGATCAGCGGCTCTCCTCGCTTGCGCTCCTGCCAGACCCCGAGCGTCGTCAGGTGCTGCTGGACTGGAACGACACGCGCACGGACTTCCCGGATGCGTGTCTCCACACGCTCATCGAGGCCCAGGCCGCGCGTACTCCCGAAGCTGTCGCGGTGGTGTGCGGTGACGAGGTGCTCACGTACCGCGCGCTGGACCGGCGGGCCAACGCGGTCGCGTGGCGCCTGCGTGAACAGGGCGTCGGGCCGGAGTGCATCGTTGGCTTCTGCGCGGACCGCTCGGCGGAGCTGGTGGTGGGGCTGCTGGGCATCCTCAAGGCGGGCGGTGCGTACCTGCCGCTGGATCCCTCGTACCCCGAGGCCCGGCTCGCCCTCATGCTGGAGGACTCCGGCGCTTCGGTGGTGCTCGCGCACCGACATCTGGCGGGAGCACTCCCGTTCGGTGGACGGACCGTGGTGCTGCTTGATGCTCCGGGGGAGGCGGAGGCGGTGCCTTCGTGTGACGTGGGGCCCGACAACCTCGCCTACGTCCTCTACACCTCCGGCTCCACGGGCAGGCCGAAGGGCGTGCTGATTCCGCACCGCAACGTGGCCAGCTTCTTCACGGGCATGGACACGCGCGTGGGCGCCATGCCGGGCACCTGGCTCGCGGTGACCAGCGTGTCCTTCGACATCTCCGTGCTGGAGCTGCTCTGGACGCTGGCGCGTGGCTTCAAGGTCGTCGTGCAGGGAGAGCAGGGGAGCCTGGGGGCCGCACCTCGCCGGGCGACCCGTTCGCGTCGCAAGCCCCTGGGCTTCAGCCTCTTCTACTTCGCCGCGGACGAGGGTGATTCGGGCGCGGAGCGCTACCGTCTGCTGCTGGAGTCCGCGCGCTTCGCGGACCGCCATGGCTTCGAGGCGGTGTGGACGCCGGAGCGTCACTTCCACTCCTTCGGTGGGCTCTACCCCAACCCCTCCCTGACGGGCGCGGCCCTCGCCGCCATCACCGAGCGCGTGGCCATCCGCGCCGGCAGCGTCGTCCTGCCACTGCACCACCCGGTGCGCGTCGCGGAGGAGTGGTCGCTCGTCGACAACATCTCCAGGGGGCGCGTGGGCATCTCCGTGGCTCCGGGCTGGAACGCGGATGACTTCGTCCTCGCTCCGGCCCGGTATGCGGACCGTCGCGAGCAATCGCGCCAGGACCTGGACACCGTGCGGCGGCTCTGGCGTGGCGAGGCCCTGAGCCTGCCCAACGGCACTGGCAACCCGGTGGAGATTCGGATCCGACCGACTCCCGTGCAGCGCGAGCTGCCCGTGTGGCTCACCGCCGCCGGCAATCCGGACACCTTCCGCGAGGCGGGCCAGCTGGGCGCGGGCGTGCTCACGCACCTGCTGGGCCAGCGCTGGGAAGAACTCAAGGAGCGCATTGCCCTGTACCGAGAGGCCTGGCGCGAGGCGGGCCATGAGGGCGAGGGCCACGTGACGCTGATGCTCCACACGTTCGTGGGGCATGACCTGGAGCGCGTGCGCGAGACGGTGGAAGGTCCTCTGCGCCGCTACCTGAGCACCTCCGCGGATCTGATGCGCGGGCTGGGGCGGACGCTCGGGCTCGATCTGGATCCGGCTTCTGTTCCTCCGGCGGATCTGGAAGCGCTCGTGGGGCGCGCCTTCGGGCGCTTCTTCGAGGGAGCCGGGCTCTTCGGCACTCCGCGCACGTGTCGTGAGCAGGTGGCCCGGATCGAGTCGCTGGGCGTGGATGAGGTCGCGTGCCTCATCGACTTCGGCGTGGACACGGACGCGGTGCTCGCCAGCCTGCCCGCGCTGGATGCCGTGCGGCAGCGCTCCGAGCGGGACTTCCTCCTCCAGGCGCAGGACGGCGGCACGGTGACCGCGCAGCTTGAGCGGCACGGTGTCACCCACCTGCAGTGCACGCCTTCGTTGGCCCAGGCGCTTCTGCTGGAGCCCGGTGCGCCGGGCGCGCTCGCGGGCCTGGAGCGGCTGATGGTGGGAGGCGAGGCGCTTCCGCCCGAGCTGGCGGCACGGCTGCGCGACACCGTGGGTGGTGCCCTGATCAACATGTACGGCCCCACGGAGACCACCATCTGGTCCTCCACGCATCGTGTGGACGGTGCGCCGGGGCCGGTTCCCATTGGCACGCCCATCGCCAACACCTCGCTGTACGTGCTGGATGCGGCGCTCCTGCCCGCGCCCATCGGCGTGCCCGGTGAGCTGTTCATTGGCGGTGCTGGAGTTGCCCGGGGCTACCACGCTCGGCCGGAGCTGACCGCCGAACGCTTCCTGCCGGATCCGTTTGGCGGCCACCCCGGTGCTCGGATGTACCGGACGGGTGATCGCGCGCGGTGGCGGTCGGATGGGACGGTGGAGTTCCTGGGGCGCGTGGACCACCAGCTCAAGGTCCGTGGCTTCCGTGTGGAGCCCGGAGAGATCGAGTCCGCGCTGGTTCGTCACCCGGGTGTGGCGCAGGCGGTGGTGGTGGCTCGGGAGGATGTGCCCGGGAGTGCCCGGCTGGTTGCGTATGTCGTGCCCGGGCCGGATGCGGCGCTTTCGGTGGAGGCACTGCGAGCCTTCGCCCGGCGGTCGTTGCCTGAGCATCTGGTGCCCTCGGCGGTGGTTGTGCTGGAGGCGCTCCCGCTGACGCCCAATGGGAAGGTGGACCGCAAGGCGCTGCCTGCTCCGGAGGGCGCCCGTGACGTGGCTCGCGAGTACGTGGCGCCTCGGACGGAGACGGAACGTCGCGTGGCGGAGCTGTGGGCCTCGCTGCTGGGAGTGGAGCGGGTTGGCGTGGAGGACGACTTCTTCGCGCTGGGCGGGCACTCGCTGCTCGCCACTCGCGCTGCGTCCCGGATCCGCGAGTCGTTCGGGGTGGACCTGCTCCTGCGCGAACTCTTCGAGTCCGCGACCCCAGCAGCACTGGCCGCGCGCCTGGATTCGCTCCCCCGGGTGATGTCTCGCGTGCCCCCACTGGTGCCTCGCGCGCACGAGGGTTCGCTGCCCCTGTCGTTCGCCCAGCAGCGGCTGTGGTTCCTTGAACAGCTTGAACCGGGCGGTGCCGCCTACAACGACGCGGTGGCCGTCCGCGTGGAGGGCTCGCTCGATGCGCAGGTGCTGGAGCGCTGCCTCCGTGAGGTGGTCCGGCGCCATGGGGTCCTCCGGGCCACCTTCCGTGACGAGGATGGCATTCCCTCGTGGCGCATCGCTCCCGACGCTCGGCTCTCGCTGACTCGGGTCGACTTGTCGGCGATCGCTGGCTCTGCCCGTGCGGATGCGCTTTCACGGCGGACGCGGGAGGAGGCCCTGCGGTCCTTTGACCTCGGCTCGGGGCCGCCGCTGCGGGCCACGCTGATCCACCTGGAAGCGAGGGAGCATGTACTCCTGCTCGTGCTGCACCACCTGGTGACGGATGGCGCGTCCCTGGGTGTACTGGTGCGCGAGGTGGCGGCGCTCTACCGCGCCTTCTCCGAGGGCAAGGGTTCGCCGCTGACGGAGTTGCCGCTCCAGTACGTGGACTACGCGGCGTGGCAGCGTGCCTGGCTTCGCGGCGAGACACTGGAGGCCCAGTTGTCGTACTGGCGTGCCCGGCTGGCCGGCGCGCCCCGGGCCCTGGAACTGCCCACGGATCATCCGCGTCCCGCGGTGCGCAGCAGTCGCGGCGCGAACCGGAGCGTGCTCCTGGGCGCGGAGCTGTCGCGTGGGCTCAAGGCGCTCGCCCAGCGCGAGGGTGCTACGCCCTTCATGGTGTTGCTGGCGGGCTTCTCCGCGCTGCTGTCCCGTGAGGGAGGTCAGGACGACCTGTGCGTCGGCACCCCGGTGGCCGGTCGCGACCGGACCGAGCTGGAAGGGCTCATCGGCTGCTTCGTCAACACGCTGGTGCTCCGGGTGTCACTCGCCGGGGAGCCTTCCTTCCGGGAGCTGATTGCCCGGGCTCGGGAGACGGTGCTGGGCGCCTTCGCGCATCAGGACGCGCCGTTCGAGGAACTGGTGAAGGCGCTCCAGCCCGAGCGCGACCTGGGCCGCAGCCCGCTCTTCCAGGCCATGCTCGTGCTTCAGGAGGACCCCCTGCCGGAGATCGCGATGCCGGGCCTCCGGCTGCGCGTCCTGGAACAGGAGAGTCACACGGCGAAGTTCGACCTTCGGCTCATCCTCACGGACACCGCGGAGGGCTTCGTCGCGAATCTGGAGCTGAGCACCGACCTGTTCGAGCCGGCCACCGCTTCGCGCCTGCTGGGGCACCTGCGCGTGCTGCTGGACGCGGGCGTGCACGATCCCGAGCAGCGCGTGCGCGACCTGGCACTGATGCCTCCAGAGGAGCAGCACCGGATCCTGGTGGAGTGGAACGACACCGTGCGCCCCCGTGCGGAAGGGGACGTCCTGCACCGGCTCATCGAGGCGCAGGCGGACCGCACGCCGGATGCGGTGGCGGTGAGCTTCGAAGGCGAAGCACTCACGTATCGGGAGCTGGACCGGCGTGCGAACCAGCTCGCGCATCACCTGCGTACCCTGGGCGTGGGACCGGACCGGTTGGTCGCGCTGTGCCTGGAGCGATCGCTGGAGATGGTGGTGGGGTTGCTCGGCATCCTCAAGGCGGGCGGGGCTTATGTGCCGCTCGACCCGGAGTACCCACGCGAGCGGCTGGAGTACATGCTCGCGGATGCAGCGGCACCGGTGCTGCTCACCCAGGCTCGGCTCGCGGCGGGACTGCCTCACGGCGGCGCGGCGGTGGTGTGCCTGGACTCGGATTGGGAGGCGGTGGCGCGCGAGGGTGCGGAGCGTCTCGACGTGGCGGTGGAGGGCAGGGGACTGGCCTACGTCATCTACACCTCGGGCTCCACCGGACGGCCCAAGGGCGCGATGAACACGCACGCGGCCATCTGCAACCGGCTCCACTGGATGCAGGAGGCCTACGGTCTGGACGCAAGTGACCGCGTCCTCCAGAAGACGCCGTTCAGCTTCGATGTCTCCGTGTGGGAGTTCTTCTGGCCGCTGATGACGGGCGCGCGGCTGGTGCTGGCTCGGCCCGGAGGCCACCGCGAGCCCGCGTACCTGACGGACACCATCAATCACGAGCGCATCACCACGCTGCACTTCGTGCCATCCATGCTCCGTCCCTTCCTGGAGGAGCCGTCGCTGGCTGAGTCCTGCGCCAGTCTGAGGCGCGTGTTCTGCAGTGGCGAGGCGCTGGCTCCGGATCTGCGCGATCGCTTCTTCGCGTGCGTGGGCGCGGAGTTGCACAACCTCTACGGCCCCACAGAGGCCGCGGTCGACGTGACAGCGTGGACCTGCGTGCGCGAGGACCGGAGGCCTCTCGTTCCCATCGGGCGTCCCATCGCCAATGCGCGGATGTATGTGCTGGATGCGCGCCTGCGTCCGGTGCCGACGGGCGTTCCAGGCGAGCTGTTCATTGGGGGCACTCCGCTGGCGCGCGGCTACTGGCAACGCCCGGAGCTGACCGCCGAGCGCTTCATCCCGGATGCCTACGCCTCCATGCCGGGCGCGCGGCTGTACCGCACGGGTGACAAGGCACGCTTCCTGGCGGATGGCTCCATCGAGTATCTGGGGCGGCTGGATGACCAGGTGAAGGTGCGCGGCTTCCGCATCGAGCTTGGGGAGATTGAAGCGGTGCTGTCCCAGCACCCGGCCGTGCGGGCGGCGGCCGTGTCGATGCGAGAGGACATCCCGGGGGACCGGCGCCTCGTGGCGTACGTGGTCTCCTCGGAAGTTCCGGCTTCGGAGCTGCGCGCCTTCCTGGTTGAGCGGTTGCCCGAGCACATGGTGCCCTCGGCCTTCGTCACCCTTGAGGCGCTTCCACTGTCTCCCAGCGGGAAGCTGGACCGCCGCGCGCTCCCCGCGCCGGAGCGGGGCCCGCTCGCTGGCGGTGAGGACTTCGTTGAACCCCGGAGTGAACTGGAGCACCAGCTCGCGCGCATCTGGGCGAGCGTGCTGGGGGTGGAGCGCGTCGGGGCGAATGATCGCTTCTTCGAACTGGGTGGAGATTCCATCCTCGCGCTGCAGGTGATTGCTCGCGCACGGCAAGCGGGCATCCACCTCACGGCACGGCAGCTCTTCCAGTCTCCGACAGTGGCCGGTCTGGCCCAGGTGGCGGTGAGTGCCCGACGCGCGGGCGAACAGGGGCCGGTGGTGGGCCCCGTTCCGATCACGCCCATCCAACGGTGGTTCCTCGAACGCGAGCTGCCCGAGGCGCATCACTTCAACCAGGCACTGCTGCTGGAGACGCGCGAGCCCGTGGACGCCGAGGTGCTGGCTCGGGCGCTGCGGGCCCTCGTGGACCATCACGATGCGCTCCGGATGCGGCTGACCCTGGGGGTGGCGGGTTGGGAGCAGTCGTGCGCGGAGCCTGGACGTGAGGTTCCGCTGCGTCAGGTGGACCTGTCCATGTTGCTGGAGTCGGAGCACGCCGTGGCGATGGAGCGCATCGCCACGGAAGCGCAGGCGGGGCTGGACCTGGGCGAAGGCCGTCTCGTGCGCGCGGTGCTGTTCGACCGGGGTGCGGGGCTGACCGGCCGTTTGTTGCTGGTCATCCACCACCTCGCTGTGGATGGCGTCTCCTGGCGCGTGCTGCTGGAGGATCTGGACACCGCGCTGCGCCAGCTCGGGGGGCGCGGGTCCGTGGCGCTTCCGGCCAAGACGACTTCGTTCCAGGCATGGGCACAGCGGTTGGAGGCGCATGCGGCGTCGTCGGCCCTCGCGGAGGAGCTGTCCTTCTGGCGCGAGGAGCTGGGCGCGGACGTGCCCCTGCTTCCCCGCGACCTTCCGGACGGGGTGAATACGCAGGAGTCGGAGCGCACCGTCACGGTGGCGCTGGAGCCCGCGGTGACGCGTGCGCTGCTGCGGGCTTCGGCTTCCGGACCGCGTCCTGGCGTGGAGGATGCGCTGCTCGCGGGCGTGGCGAGGGCGCTGGCGTGGTGGACCGGCGGTCGCCGGCTGCGCATCGACGTCGAGGCCCACGGTCGCGAGGAGCTGTTCGAGGACGTAGACCTTTCGCGCACGGTGGGGTGGTTCACCGCGCTGTATCCCGTGCGGCTGGAACTGCCGGAGGGTTCGGAGTCCGTGGCGGTGCTCGAACGGGTCCGTGCCGCACGTGAGCGCCGGGTGGGCAGGGGCCTTGGGTTCGGCCTGCTGCGCTACCTGCGCCACGGTGACGATGCCGCGCCGCTGCGGGATGCGCGCGCCTCTTCAGAAGTTCTCTTCAACTACCTGGGCCAGCTTGATTCCGGCACGCGTGACACGGCGCTGTTCACGCTCGCCTCCGGATCCACCGGCGCTTCTCAAGGAACGCGTGGCCTGCGGAGCCATGTGCTGGAGGTGGTGGCCCGTCTGATTGGCGGTCGCCTGGAGTTGACGTGGCACTACAGCGAGGCGCTGCACGCGCGCGGGACCGTCGAGACCCTGGCGCAGGACTGCGTGCGGGCGCTGACGGAACTCGCGGAGCTGGGCGAAGAGCGCTACCCGCTGTCGCCGCTCCAGCACGGACTGCTGTTCCAGGTGTTGCTGGAGCCCGGCACGGACGCGTACTTCGAGCAGCTGAGCTGGACGCTCGCAGGTCCTCTGGATACCGACGCGTTGCGGAACGCGTGGGACGCGGTCATCGAGCGTCACCCGGCACTGCGGACATCCTTCCTGTGGGAAGGCGTGGAGGAACCGCTCCAGGTGATCCACTCGCGCGCGGAGGTGCCCTGGTCCGTGGACGACTGGCGCGGTCTTTCCTCCGAGGATCAGTCCCGGGCCATGGCCCTCTTCCTGCGCCAGGACCGGGCGCAAGGCTTCGAGTTGTCACGTGCGCCGCTGATGCGGCTGGCACTGGTCCGCCTGGGAAACGACGTCTGGCGGTGCGTCTGGAGCTTCCATCACCTGCTGCTGGACGGGTGGAGTCTGGCGCGGGTGCTGGGCGAAGTGCTCGACGTGTACGCGGTGAATTCGCGTGGCGGGACCTGGCGTCCTCCCGCCGTGGCGGACTTCCGCGCCTACTTCGAGTGGCGGGGTCGGCGCAGCCCGGAGCAGGAGGCCTCCTTCTGGCGGGAACAGCTCGCTGGCATCGACGCTCCGACGCCATTGCCAGCGGAGGGTGGCTCCGCGAACGAGCGCGACCCGGGCGAACACGAGCTGGCACTGAGCGAAGCGGAGACCACCGCGCTCCAGGACTTCACGCGTCGCCACCGGCTGACGCCGAGCACGCTGGTCCACGGCGCGTGGGCGCTGTTGCTGTCCCGGTATGGCGGTGGGGAGGATGCCGTCTTCGGGACGACGCTCGCGGGACGGCCCGCGGAAGTGCCGGGCATCGAGGAGGCCGTAGGCCTGTTCATCCATTCGCTTCCCGTGCGTACCCGCGTCCGGCCTGCGGTGGGACTGCTGCCCTGGTTGCGTGAACTCCAGTCCGTGTTGGTGGAGCTGAACCAGCGCGAGCCCGTCCCGCTCACCCGCCTCCAGGGATGGAGCGAGGTGCCCCGGGGCACGCCGCTCTTCGAGAGCCTCCTCGTCTTCGAGAACTACCCGGTGGACGCGGCGCTCTCGCGAGGCGTGGCCGGGCTGGAGGTGCGCGACGTCACGGTCTTCGAGCGCACGCACTATCCGTTGACCGCGGTGGCGCTGCCCGGCCGCTCGCTGCGCCTGAAGCTGCAATACCGACCGGAGCGCATCCGGGGCGACGCCGCCGCGAGGCTGCTGTCGCACTGGCGCACGCTCCTGCAGGAGATGATCGCCAGGCCGGAGCAGCGGCTCGGTGACGTGTCGCTGCTGTCCCAGGTGGAGCGCCACCGTGTGCTGGTTGAGTGGAATGCCACGGCGACCGCGTATCCGCGCGAGGCCACGGTGCATGGGCTGTTCGAGGCGCAGGCTGCCCGGACGCCCGACGCCCTTGCGGTGGTCTACGGCGGGAGCTCGCTCACGTATGCCGGGCTGGACTCGCGGGCGAACCAGGTGGCTCACCGGTTGCTCGCATTGGGCGTCCGGCGCGGCTCCACCGTGGGCCTCTGCGTGGAGCGCTCCGTTGAGCTGGTCGTGGGGATGCTCGGCATCCTCAAGGCCGGTGCGACCTATGTGCCGCTGGATCCGGCGTATCCGCGCGAGCGACTGGCGTGGATGCTCGCGGACGCCGGGGCCCAGGTGCTGCTCACCCAGGAAGGGCTGCGGGAGGTGCTGCCCACGGAGGGCGTGCGGGTGCTCGCGCTGGACGGTGAGCCAGCGCTGGAGGGCACTCCTGCGAAGGCGGTCACCACGTCCGGAGCGGGCCCGGACGATGCCGCGTACGTCATCTACACGTCCGGATCCACGGGGACGCCCAAGGGCGTCTGTGTCTCGCATCAGGCTGTGGTCCGGCTGGTGGTGGAGACGGACTTCATCCATGTGGTGCCGGAGGACCGCGTGGCGCAGGCGTCCAACGCCTCGTTCGACGCGGCCACGTTCGAGATCTGGGGCGCGCTCCTGAACGGTGCTCGCGTGGTCGGCGTGGACCGGGAGACGGCGCTCGCACCCAGGGCCTTCGCCACGTGGCTGAAGGACGAGGGCATCCGCGTCCTCTTCCTCACCACGGCCTGGTTCAACCAGGTGGCCGCCGAGGCGCCGGACGCCTTCCGTGGTCTGCGGCAGCTCCACTTCGGTGGCGAGGCGGTGGACCCGAGGCCCGTGCGCCAGGTCCTTCGCGATGGGCCGCCCGAGCGGCTGCTGCACGTCTACGGTCCCACCGAGAGCACCACCTTCTCCACGTGGCACCTCGTCACGAAGGTGGCGGAGGGCGCTGCTTCCATTCCCATTGGCAGGCCGCTGGCGAACACGGTGCAGTACGTACTCGACGGGTCCATGGCTCCGGTGCCTCCGGGCGGGGTGGGAGAGCTGTGGCTCGGTGGGGACGGACTGGCTCGCGGCTATCTGGGACGGCCGGAGCTGACGGCGGAGCGCTTCGTGCCGCATCCGTTCAGCACGCGCCCCGGCGCTCGGCTCTACAAGACGGGCGACCGGGTCCGTCTGCTGGACGATGGCTCGGTGATGTTCGTGGGCCGCGCGGACACGCAGGTGAAGGTGCGTGGCTTCCGCGTGGAGCCAGCGGAAATCGAAGCGGTGTTGCTGCGCCATCCGTCGGTGCGGCAGGCGGCCGTGCTCGCGCGAGAGGACTCGGTGGGCGGATCGCGTCGGCTCGTGGCCTATGTCGTGGCTTCGGCGGACGACGCTCCGGTGACTTCGCTCCTGCGCGCCTTCCTCGGCGTGCACCTGCCCGCGTACATGGTTCCTTCCGCGTTCATGGTGCTGGAGCGCTTGCCGCTCACGCCCAACGGCAAGGTGGATCGCCGCGCGCTGCCGGACCCCACCGGATCCGAGTTCGCGAATGATCCGACCGTGGACTTCATCGCGCCCCGGGACCCCGAAGAAGAATGGGTCGCTGGGCTCCTGAGCGAACTGCTCGGTGTCTCCCGCGTCGGGGCCCACGACAGCTTCTTCGACCTGGGCGGTCACTCGCTGCTGGCCACGCGGGTCGTCGCGCGGATCCACGCCCACTTCGGCGTGTCCCTGTCGCTGCGTGAGCTGTTCGATGATCCGACCGTGGCGCGGCTGGCCGAGCGCATCCGTGTCGCCCGGAGGTCCATCGGGTCCGAGCGTCCGCCGCCCATCGTCCGCGTGCCCAGGAACGGGCCCCTGCCGCTGTCCGCGATGCAGGAGCGCCTGTGGCTGCTGGAGCAGCTCCAGCCGGGGACGGCCCTCTACAACGTTCCCTGGGCCGCGTGGCTCACCGGGGCGTTGGACGTGTCCGCGATGGAGCAGGCCCTGTTTGACCTGGTCCTCCGTCATGAGGCGCTGCGGACCACCTTCTCGAGCCATGCGGGTGAGCCGGTACAGGTCATCCACCCGAGCGTGGCGCTGTCCCTGCCCGTGGTCGATCTGCGGGGCCTGCCGGAGACGGAGCGCGACGCCCAGGCCCTGCGCGCCGCTTCGGAGGAACTGCGCCGTCCGTTCGACCTCGCCCACGGGCCGCTGATCCGAGCCCTGCTGGTCCGCACGGACGAGCGTGCGCACCTGCTGGTCCTCACGCTGCACCACATCATCTCCGACGGCTGGTCCCTGGGCGTGGCCGTCCGGGAGCTGTCGACGCTGTACGGGGCACGGCTGCGCGGCCTGGCCTCACCATTTCCCGAGCCCACGCTCCAACCCGTGGACCATGCGGTGTGGCAGCGCGAGTGGCTCCAGGGTGAAGCCCTCACCGCGCAGGTCGGTTACTGGCGGAAGCAACTCGCGGGGGCGCCCGCGGTCCTGGAGCTGCCCAGGGACTTCCCCCGTCCTGGCCTCCAGCGCTTCCGGGGGGACCTGCTGCCCGTGCACATTCCTGTCCGACTGTCGGACAGGTTTCGCGCCCTCTGCGTCCGCGAGGGCATCACCCCCTTCATGGGCCTGCTGGCGGCGTTCCAACTCTTGCTGTCCCGTGTGTCGGGCCAGGAGGATGTGTGCGTGGGTTCGCCCATCGCCGGACGGCAACAGCCCGGGTTGGAGGAGCTGATCGGCTTCTTCGTCAACACGCTGGTGCTGCGCTCGCGCCTGCCTCGGACGCTCACCTTCCGTGAGCTGTTGCGGCAGGTGCGGGAGACGACCCTGGATGCGTACGCCCACCAGGACGTGCCGTTCGAGAAGCTGGTGGAGGCCCTGCATCCGCCCCGCAGCCTGAGCCACGCGCCGCTGGTGCAGGTGGTGTTCGCGCTTCAGGAGGGCACACGGCGCGATGTCTCGCCCGAGGGGCTGGCCTTGCGCCCCGTGGAACTGGGCTCGGGCACGGCGAAGTTCGACCTCACGCTCTCCCTCTCCGACACGCCGGAAGGGTTGGGGGGAACGCTGGAGTACGACGCGGACCTCTTCACTTCGGAGACGGCCGCGCGGCTGATGAAGCAGCTCCAGGTGCTCCTGGAGGGCGCGGTCGCGGACCCCGGCCAGCGTCTGGGCGAGCTGCCCATGATGGACGCGGCGGAACGCCAGCGCGTGCTCGTGGAGTGGAACGACACCGCGGTGGACTACCCCCGTGAGGCCTGCCTCGCGGAGCTCTTCGAGGCGCAGGCGGCACGCACGCCCGACGCGGTGGCGGTGGAGTGCGAGGCCTCGCGGTTGACGTACGGCGAGCTGGACCGGCGGGCGAATCAGCTCGCTGCTTACCTGCGCAAGCGCGGCGTCGGGCCGGGGACGCCCGTGGGCCTGTGCGTGCAGCGCTCGCTCGAACTGGTGGTGGGGATGCTGGGCATCCTCAAGGCAGGCGGTGCGTACGTGCCGCTGGATCCCACCTACCCGCGAGAGCGGCTGGCCTTCATGGTGGAGGACTCGCGGCTGCCCGTGGTGCTGGCGCAGCGGTCGGTGCTGGAGCTGCTGCCTTCGGGGAGCGCGGCGGTGTTGCTGCTGGACGAAGCCTGGAGTGAGGTGGCGCATGAGTCCGAAGCCTCGCCGCAGGTGACGGTGCCCGCGGAGTCGCTGGCGTATGTCATGTACACGTCGGGCTCCACGGGACGGCCCAAGGGCGTCTGCGTCCCGCAGCGCGCGGTGTCGCGGCTGGTGCTGGGCTCGCGGTTCGCACGGTGGGGACCGGAGGAGGTCTTCCTCCAACTCGCGCCCATCTGCTTCGACGCCGCCACCTTCGAGCTGTGGGGCGCGCTGCTGCACGGCTCGAAGCTGGTCCTCTTTCCTCCCCAGACGCCCACGGTGGACTCGCTCAAGGACGTACTCACCCGCCACGGGGTCACCACGCTGTGGCTGACCGCAGCGCTCTTCGAGGCCATCAGCGCCGCGAGGCCGGACGCGCTGGACGGGGTGCGGCAGTTGCTGGCGGGCGGAGACGTGCTGCCTCCGACCGTGGTGCGCGAGCGGCTCGCACGCGGTGGCGTCCTGATCAACGGCTATGGGCCCACCGAGGGCACCACCTTCACCTGCTGCCATGTGATGGAGGGCGCCGTCACGGACGGAGCCATCCCCATCGGCCGGCCCATCGCGAACACGCGCGTGTACGTGGTGGACGGTGGCTTGCTGCCGGTGCCCGTGGGCGTGCCGGGCGAACTGCTCATCGGCGGGGACGGTCTGGCCTGGGGCTACCAGGGGCGGCCGGAGCTGACGGCGGAGCGCTTCGTTCCGGATCCCTTCGGGACGGAGGCGGGCGGGCGGCTGTACCGCACCGGCGACAGCGTGCGCTACAGCGAGGACGGGACGCTGGAGTTCCTCGGACGGCTCGACGCGCAGGTGAAGGTGCGCGGCTACCGGGTGGAGCCGGGCGAGGTGGAAGAGGCGCTGCGCACGCACCCGGCGGTGGCCGAGGCGGTGGTGGTGGCCCGGCCGGACCCCGCGGGTGGCAAGCGGCTGGTGGCCTACGCCGTGCCCAGGGCAGGGGAGATGCTGGAGCCTCGCGTGCTGCGGGCCTTCCTGGCGGAGGCGCTGCCTGAGTTCATGGTGCCTTCAGCGCTGGTGCCGCTGTCCGCGCTGCCGCTCACCCCGGTGGGCAAGCTGGACCGCGCGGCGCTGCCGGAGCCGGACGTGGCACGCCCGGCTGGGAGCACGTTCGCGGAGCCGAGCACGGCGCTGGAGCGCCAGGTGGCGGAGCTCTGGGCGAAGGTGCTCGGCGTGGAGCGGGTCGGCGTGGAGGACCACTTCTTCGCGGACCTGGGCGGCAGCTCCATGTCCGTGGTCAAGGCGTGCGCATTGCTGCGCGACACCCTGAAGCGCGACGTCCCGGCGACGCGCTTCTTCGAACATCCCACCGTCCGCGCGTTCGTCATGTCCCTGGAGCGGGACGGCGAGTCGGCGGCGGACACCCAGGACAACGAGGCCCACGTGGATCGCGCCCAGCAGCGGCGGCAGGCGATCCGGCGGCAGGGCCGGCGAGGGAATCACGACAATGACTGAGGCAGATGACGTGCAGGGCGAAGACACCGGCAACGACATCGCGGTCATCGGCATGGCCGGCCGCTTCCCGGGCGCTCGCGACCTGGGGGACTTCTGGAACAACGTCCGTGGCGGCGTGGAGTCCATCTCGTTCTTCTCCGAGGCCGAGCTGGAGCGCTCGCCGCTCATTCCGGAGGAGCTGTGGAAGCACCCGCGCTTCATCCGCGCCGGCGGCATCCTCGAAGGCGCGGACGGCTTCGACCACGGCTTCTTCGACATCCCCCTGCGCGAGGCGCAGTGGATGGATCCGCAGCAGCGTGTGTTCCTCCAGTGCGCCTGGGCGGCGCTGGAGGACGCGGCGTATGACCCCACGCGCTACAAGGGCCGCATCTCGCTCTACGCGGGCGCGGGCGCTTCGGGCCACCTGCTGAACCTGCTGAACGAGGCGCGCAAGGACCCGGGGGCCGGACTGGAGCTGGCCACCGCCGGCCCGGAGAGCCTGGCGATGAAGGCGTCCTTCAAGCTCCAGCTCCGGGGCGAGAGCATCGCCGTGTACACCGCGTGCTCCACCGGCCTGGTCGCCATCCACATGGCCTGCCAGAGCCTGCTGACGCGGCAGTCGGACATCGCGCTGGCCGGCGCGGTGCGCATCGCCAGCCCCCAGCGCACGGGCTACCTGCACCAGGACGGACTCATCTTCTCGCCGGACGGTCACTGCCGCGCCTTCGACCATCAGGCCGGGGGCACCGTCGCGGGCAACGGCGTGGGCGTGGTGGTGCTCAAGCCGCTCGCGGACGCGCTGCGGGACGGAGACCACATCCACGCGGTCATCAAGGGCTCCGCCGTCAACAACGACGGCCAACAGAAGGTCGGCTACACCGCGCCGAGCATCGAGGGTCAGACGGAGGTCATCGCGGATGCGCTGGCCTACGCGGGCCTGGAAGGTGACGACATCAGCTACGTGGAGGCCCACGGCACGGGTACGTCGCTCGGGGACCCCATTGAAATCGCCGCGCTGACGCGGGCCTTCCGCAAGACGACGGAGCGCACGGGCTTCTGCGGCATCGGTTCGCTCAAGACGAACCTGGGGCACCTGGACGCGGCGGCCGGCGTGGCCGGACTCATCAAGGTGGTGCTGTCGCTCCAGCACGGCGAGCTGCCCCCGAGCCTCCACTTCGAGCGTCCCAACCCGGAGATCGACTTCGAGCGCAGTCCCTTCTTCGTCAACACGGCACTGAAGCCCTGGCCGCGAGGCGATGCACCGCGCCGCGCGGGCGTGAGCTCCTTCGGTATCGGTGGCACCAATGCCCACGTGGTGGTGGAGGAGGCGCCTCCGGACGCGGTGAGCCCGCGCAGCCTTCGACCGCGGCACGTGGTGACGCTGTCCGCGCGTACGCCTTCCGCGCTGGAGGCGATGGCGCGCGAGCTGGCCGCGCATGTGGAAGCCGCGCCGGGGTTGTCGCTGGCGGATGTGGCCTTCACGCGCAACGTGGGCCGCCGCGCCTTCGAGCATCGCCGCGCGGTGGTGGCGGCGGACGGGGCCGAGCTGGCGGAGCGACTGCGCAAGCCCGCGACGGTGGAGGCGGGTCGCAATCGCCGGGTGGCCTTCCTGTTCCCGGGGCAGGGCGCGCAGGCGGTGGGCATGGGGCGCGAGCTTCATGCCGCCGAGCCGGGCTTCCGCAAGGACGTGGACGCCGCGCTGGGCCGATTGGAGCCGTCGCTCGCGGCCGAGGTGCGTGCGCTTCTTCTGCCCGCCGAGGGTCAGGAGGAGTCCGCGGCCCGGAAGCTCTCGGATCCGCGCGTGGCGCTTCCCGCGCTCTTCATCGTCGAGCACTCGCTGGCCCGGCTCTGGATGTCCTGGGGCGTGAAGCCCCATGCGCTGTTGGGGCACAGCTACGGCGAGTACGCGGCGGCCTGTGTGGCCGGCGTGCTGTCGCCCGAGGACGGATTGCGGCTCGCGGTGGTTCGGGGCGCGCTGATGGCGCGGTTGCCTCCCGGCGCGATGCTCGCGGTGGGGCTGGAGGAGGCGGAGGTGCTTCCGCTGCTCGGGGACGGGCTCGCGCTGGCGGCCGTCAACGGGCAGGGCCGGTGTGTCGTCTCCGGGCCGGTGGAGGCCATCGCGAAGTTGCAGGGCGTGCTCTCGGAGCGCGGCGTGGGTGTGGTGCGCCTGCCCGCGGCCCATGCGTTCCACTCCAGCGCGGTGGAGCCGCTGATGCCGGACCTGGCGCGGGCGGTGTCCTCGCTGCGCCTGAAGAAGCCGGAGCTGCCGTTCGTGTCCAGCCTCACGGGCACGTGGATCCGTCCCGAGGAGGCCACCGACCCCACGTACTGGGCCCGTCAGATGCGCCAGCCGGTCCGCTTCGCCGAGGGCGTGGAGGCACTGCTCGGTGAGGGGTGCAGCGTCCTGCTGGAAGTGGGCCCGGGAACGGACCTCACCTCGCTGGTCCGGGCGCGGACGCGGCAGGAGAAACACCTGCTCGCCGCTCCGTCGCTGCGCCGCCGGCCCACGGAAGGGGACCATCGTGGGTTGCTGCAATCGCTGGGCGACCTGTGGTCCGCGGGTGTGGACGTGGCCTGGCAGAAGTTCCACGGCGGGGAGCAGCGCCGCCGCGTTCCGCTGCCCACGTACCCGTTCGAGGAGAAGTCCTGCCGCCTGGAGTCACAGGGCGCGCCGCTCGTGCTGCCGGCGCCGTCCGCGACGGTGTTCCGTCCCTCGGAGCAGAGCCCTACCCAGAAACCCCCTCTCGCCACCGAGGTCCCCGCCTCCGTGGGAGAGATCCAGCAACGCGTCATGGACATCTGGCGCGAGCGACTGGGCGCGGTGGAGATGGGCCCGGACGACGACTTCCTGGAGCTGGGTGGCAACTCGCTGATGGCGGCGCAGATGCTCACGCGTCTGCGTGAGACGTTCAACGTGCAGCTCCCGCTGAGCGCGCTGTTCGAAGCCCCCACCGTGGCGGGCATCTCCAAGCGCATCGAGGCCATGCTCCAGGCCTCCCATCCCTCGGACGGCATGGCGGCGTCCGAGCTGATGGTGCGCATTGACCGCACGGGTGAGCTGCCCCTGTCCGTGGTGCAGGAGCGCGTCTGGCGGATGGAGCAGCTCGACCCGGGCAATCCGTCCCTCAACATGCCGCTGGCGGTACGGCTCTCCGGGGTGCTCGACGTCGCGGTCCTGGCGCGGAGCATCAACGAGGTCATCCGCCGGCACGAGATGCTGCGTGCGACGTACCGCGTGCAGGACGGGCGCGTGATCCAGCGCTTCGCGGCGGAGGTCCGCATCCAGGTGCCCGTGGTGGACCTGCGTGGACACGGTGGAGACCGTGAGGCGGAGGCGCTGCGTCTGGCGCTGGAGGAGGCGGTGCGGCCGTTCTCGCTGGAGCACGGACCCATCGTCCGCTCCAGCCTGCTGCGGCTGGAGGAGGCGGAGCACCTGATGCTGCTCACGGTGCACCACATCGCCGCGGACACGCTGTCCATGGTGGCGTTCTTCCGCGAGATGGCGGCGAACTACCACGCGTTCCTCGAAGGCAAGCCGGCGCCACTGCCGGAACTGGCCGTGCAGTACGTGGATGCGGCGGCGTGGGAGCGCCGCTCGCTGGCCGGGGGCAAGCTGGCGGCCCAGGAGGCGTACTGGCGCGAGGTGCTGGCGGAGCTTCCTCCGTCCCTGGAGCTGGCCTCGGATCGTCCGCGCGGGACGAACCTGCGCCTGCGTGGGGCCCGCTTCCCGGTGGTCCTGTCTCAGGAACTCAGCGACGCGTTGATGGCCTTCAGCCAGCGCGAGGGCGTGACGCCCTTCATGACGCTGCTGGCGGCGCTGTCGTCGGTGCTGGCCCGCTACTCGGGGCGCGAGGACATCGTGGTGGGCACGCCGGTGGGCAACCGCGCACGGGGCGAGCTGGAGCCGCTCATCGGCTTCGTCGCCCATGCGATGGCACTGCGCACGGATCTCTCGGGCGATCCGTCGTTCCGCGAGCTGGTGGCGCGGGCGCGCGAGACGACGATTGGTGCGTCCAGCCATCAGGACGTCCCCTTCGAACACCTGCTGCCCCTCGTGGCGCCTGGAAGGGATCCGGCACGTTCGCGTCTGTGTGACGCGGCCCTGGTGCTGCACGCGCACATCGCCACGGCGGCTCCGTCGGTGGGCGGCCTGGGCATCCGTCTGGTCGAGGTGCCGGGCACGCCCGCGCAGTTTGGCGCCACGCTCGGTGAGCTGACGCTGCTCTTGAACGAGAGCGACAGCGGCGGCTTCCACGGCTTCATCGAGTACGCCACCGAACTCTATGACGAGTCGCGCGTCGCGCGGCTGGCGGGGCACCTCCAGACACTGCTCGGCGCGGTCCTCGCGGATCCGGAGCTGCGTGTGTCGCGGATGCCGCTGGTGGCTCCCGAGGAGCGGAGCGTTCCGGTGCCAGTGGTCGTGGAGGCGTCCGCCGCCGATCTGCTGTCACGGCTCGAGGCTCGTGTGGAGCGGACGCCTGATGCAGTGGCGATCAGTACGGGAACTCGCCGCCTCACCTGGCGGGAGCTGGCTGCACGGGCCCGTGGGCTCGCGACCCGGCTGAAGCAGGAGGGCGTGGGCGTAGAGGTTCCGGTGGCCGTGCGGATGGAGCCGTCGGTCGAGTCGGTCATCGCGCTCTGGGGCGTGCTGGAGGCGGGCGGGGCATGCCTTCCCGTGACGGCGGGAGAGGTCGCGGAGCTGGCATCCCTCCTTCCCGTGCAAGGACCCCGGCTGTTGTTGGTGGCCCGGTCCGGTGACGTCCCCTCGCTTCCCAAGGGTTTCCGCGCGCTGGCGGTGGAGTCCGTGGAAGCAGGTGGGGCGACAGCGCCGCAGGCCGTGCCCCCCGAGCGCCTGGCGTTCATTGTTCCCTCGCCTGATGCACTGGGTGGGCGTGGCCGCGTGATGCTGTCCCATCGCAACATCGCGCACGTGCTGGCTTCGCTGGACGCGCGAATGGGCGCGAACGAGGGTGGGGTGTGGTTGGCGGCGGGCGGGCCTTCCGCGGACCCAGCAGGGCTGGACCTGCTGTGGGCGCTGGTTCGAGGCATGCGCGTCGTCCTCCCGCCCGAGCGGCTGGCCGCGCGCTTCGCCGTCCTGGGTCGGAAGCCGGACACCCGCCGACCCCTCGACTTCAGCCTGTCCTACTTCGCCAACGACGAGGACTCGCTGGGCGAGGAGAAGTACGAACTGCTGCTGGAGGGCGCGAAGTTCGCGGACGCGCACGGCTTCTCCGCCGTCTGGACTCCGGAGCGGCGCTTCCATTCGTTCGGCGGCTTGTATCCCCAGCCCTCGGTGGTGGGCGGTGCGCTGGCCATGCTCACGCGCAACGTGCAGATCCGCGCGGGCAGCGTGGTGTTGCCACTCCATGATCCCATCGAGGTGGCCGAGCAGTGGTCCGTGGTGGACAACCTGTCGAAGGGACGCGTCGGCATCTCGTTCGCCACGGGCTGGCACGCAAATGACTTCTCGCTGTCTCCGGACACCTTCGCCCGGCGGCGCGAGGTGCTCATCGAGCGGCTGGAGGAAGTGCGGAGGCTGTGGCGCGGCGGCACGGTGAAGCGCCGCAACGGCGCGGGCAACGAGGTGGAGCTGGCGTTGCGGCCCCGGCCGAAGCAGGCGGAGCTGCCGGTGTGGCTCACCTCCACGGGCAACCCGGAGACGTTCCGCAAGGCTGGCGAGGTGGGCGCGGGCATCCTCACCAACGTGCTCGGGCTGGGCTCCAGCCTGGATGAACTCGCGGCGAAGGTGGCGCTGTACCGCGAGACGTATCGCAAGGCAGGGCATGGCCCCGGCCGTGGCCAGGTCACGCTGATGCTCCACACCTTCCTCGGCGAGGACCTGGACGCGGTGCGAGAGGCCGTGCGCGAACCGTTGCTGCGCTACTTCCGCAGTTCGGTGGACGTCTTCGCCAACCTGGTGGCGAGCCAGGGACTCCAGGTGGACGTGCGGGGACTCACCCCGGAGGACGTGGAGGTGATGCTCGCGCAGGGCGTGGAGCACTACATCCGCGAGGGCGGCCTCTTCGGTTCGGTCGAGGACTGCGCGCGCGTGGTGGAGCGCGTGCGCTCCCTGGATGTGGACGAGATCGCGTGCCTCGTGGACTTCGGCGTGGAGCTGGAGCCGATGATGTCCAGCCTGCGTCTGCTGGATGTGCTGCGGAAGCGCAGCCAGGTGCGGCCCGCCGAAACAGCGCTGGCCGAGGGTGCCTCCGAGCCCGGAGAGCTGCTGGAACTCATCCGAAGCGAGGGGGTCACCACGCTGCGCTGCGCTCCATCGCAGGCCCGTGCCCTGGAGGAACTCACCGGAGCAGGAAGCTCCCTGGACAGCGTGCGCCAGTGGATGCTGGGCGGTGAGCCGCAAGATGTCTCCGCACGGCCCGCCGTGGAACTGGAGGCTTCCCTGGTGGGCGCGGCCTGGCCTTCCCCCGCCTCCGCGCCCGTGTATGTGCGCGATGCGTCCGGCGGGCCGGTGCCCGTCGGCGTGGTGGGGGAGCTGGCCATGGGGGGCGCCGCCATTCCCCTCGGCTTCTGGAACGACCTGGAGGCCACCCGTGCGCGCTTCATCTCCCCGCCCGGCTCCGACGAACGCTTCTTCCTGACGGGGCAGCGAGCCCGCTTCCGGGACACCGGAGTCGTGGAGCTGGTGGCGCCTGCTCGCGCTGCGAAGGTGCGCCGCCCGGCCGTGAAGACGGCTCGCGACACGGTGGCGACCCAGGTTCCCGCTGTGCGCACGCCGACCGCGGAGCTTCCCTCCGCGCTGGCCACGCCGGTGGCTCGCGTGCCGCGCGACCGGCCGCTGCCGCTGTCCTTCCCGCAGCAGCGCATCTGGTACCTGAACCAGCTCGACCCGGCGGGCATCGCGTACAACAACACCGTCACCCTGCGCCTGGATGGCGCGGTGGACGTGACGCTGCTGGAGTCCTCGCTGAACGTGCTGGTGCGCCGGCACGAGGTCCTTCGCACCACGTTCGCGCTGGAGGACGGCGGCGCGCACCAGGTGATCGCCACGTCCATGCCCCTGGTGCTGGAGCGGCTGGAGGCCCATGGCAGCACGGCCGAGGCGCGCGAAGCGGATGCCCTGAAGCTGGCGTTGGTCGAAGCGCGCAAGCCCTTCGATCTGGTGCACGGCCCGGTGATGCGGGCCGCGCTGATCCGCATCGGTGAGACGGACTCGGTGCTGCACCTCACGCTGCACCACATCGCCTCGGACGGTTGGTCCGGGGGCGTCCTCTTCCGCGAACTGGTGGCGGTCTACCTCGCGCTCGCGTCGGGCGGCCCATCGCCGCTGCCGGAGCTGCCGGTGCAGTACGCGGACTACGCCGTGTGGCAGCGAGGCTGGCTGCGAGGGCCGGGCATGGAGGCCCAGCTCGCGTACTGGAAGCAGCAGCTCGCGGGTACGCAGGTGCTGGAGCTTCCGACGGACCGTCCTCGCCCCGCGCGCTGGTCGGGCCGGGGTGGCCGCCTCCAGGTCGCGGTACCCAGGCCGTTGATGGAAGCGCTGTGGACCGTGGGCCGCCGCGAGGGCGCCACGCCGTTCATGGTGCTGACGGCGGCGTTCCAGACGCTGCTGCACCGGTACTCGGGCCAGGACGACATCATCGTCGGCACGTCCGCCGCAGGCCGCAACCGCCCGGAGCTGGAGGGGCTCATCGGCTGCTTCCTCAACACGCTCGCCATCCGGGGCGACCTGTCGGGCGCGCCCACCTTCGTGGAGCTGCTCCGCCGCGTGAAGACGGCGTCCATTGGTGCGTATGCCCACCAGGAGATTCCGTTCGAACGACTGGTGGACGAGCTGCGCGTGCCTCGCGACCCCAGCCGCATGCCGCTGGTCCAGGCGATGCTCACGTTCCACAACACGCCCACGGTGGAGGTCCGCACGCCGGGCCTCGGCGTGAAGATGATCGAACTCGACATCGGCGCCACCAAGGTGGACCTGTCGCTGGAGCTGCGCGAGACGACGGACGGCCTCTCGGGCGCCCTGGAGTACCCGGCGGACCTGTTCGACCTGTCCACCGTGGAGCTGCTGTGGGAGCGCTTCGTGCGGTTGATGCAGGGCATCGCCGCGAATCCGTCCCAGCGCGTGGCGGAGCTACCCCTGCTGTCCGAGGCCGAGCGTCAGCGGATGCTGGTGACGTGGAACGACACCCGCGAAACGTTCGCGCAGGACGTGAGCCTGCACGGTCTCTTCGAGGCCCAGGCCGCGCGGACGCCGGACGCCGTGGCGGTGGTGGCCGACGACCAGCGCCTGACGTACGCCGAACTGGAAGCCCGGGCCAACCAGCTCGCGCACCACCTGCGCACCCTGGGCGTGGGCCCGGAGGTGCGGGTGGGCCTGTGCGCGGAGCGCTCCGTGGAGCTGGTGGTCGGGTTGCTGGGCGTGTTGAAGGCGGGCGGCGCGTTCGTCCCTTTGGATCCCGCGTACCCCACGGCGCGGCTGAGCTACCTGATGCGGGACGCCGCGCTGTCCGTGGTGGTGACGCAGGATGCCCTCGTGGATGTGCTCCCCGCGGGCGGTGAGCTGCTCGTCGCCGTGGACACGGAGTGGAGCCGCATCGCGCGCCATCCTTCGGAGCCGCCTCGCGTGGCTTCGCTGCCGTCCCAGTTGGCATACGTCATCTACACGTCTGGCTCCACGGGGACACCGAAGGGCGTGCTGGTGCCGCACCAGGGCCTTGGCAACACGCTGCACTCCATCACCCGGGCCCATGGTGTGGGCCCCGGACGGCGCGTGCTCCAGGCGGCGGCGCTCGGGTTCGACGCATCCGTGCTGGAGGTGCTGTCCACGCTGGTGGCCGGGGCGGAGCTGCACCTCGTCCCGCGCGAGTCGCTGCTGCCGGGCGCTCCGCTGCGCGCGGTGCTGGAAGGGCGGGGCATCACCACGGTGACGCTCACGCCGTCGTCGCTGTCGCAGTTGGAGCCGGACGGGCTCCCCGCGCTGGAGACGATCATCTCCGCCGGTGAGGCCTGCACCCCGGAGCTGGCGCGGCGCTGGAAGCCGGGCCGGCGGCTGCTCAATGGCTATGGCCCGACGGAGGCGTCGGTCTGCGCGACCGTCTCCTCCGAGCTGGACGTGGAGCGCCCGGACATCGGCCGCCCCATCGCCAACATGCGCGCCTACGTGCTGGACGCGCGGGGACAGCCCGTGCCTCCGGGCATCCCGGGCGAGCTGTACCTGGGCGGGCCGGGCGTGGCGCGCGGCTACCTGGGCCGGCCAGAGCTGACGGCGGAGCGCTTCGGACCGGATCCGTTCTCCGGTGAGTCCGGCGCGCGCCTGTACCGGACGGGCGACCGGGTCCGCTACCGCGAGGACGGGCGCCTGGAGTACCTGGGCCGCACCGACTTCCAGGTGAAGCTGCGCGGGTTCCGCATCGAGCTGGGCGAGGTGGAAGCCACGCTGCGCCAGTACCCCGGAGTGCGCGACGCGGTGGCGATCGTGCGCGAGGATCCGCCGGGAACGCGGAGGCTGGTGGGCTACGTCGTGCACGCCGCCGATTTGGACACGACCGCGCTGCGGGCCTTCATGAAGGAGCGCCTGCCGGAGCACCTGGTGCCTGCGGCCTTCGTCGCGCTGGAGTCATTCCCGCTGTCTCCCAGCGGCAAGGTGGACCGGGGGGCGCTGCCGGCTCCGGACGCCGCGCGCCTGGGGACCGGAAAGGCCTTCACCGAGCCGCGCACTGAAGCGGAGAAGACGCTGGCGGCTCTCTGGGCCCAGGTGCTGGGCGTGGAGCGCGTGGGCCTGCACGACAACTTCTTCGAACTGGGCGGCGACTCCATCCTCGGCATCCAGATCGTCTCCCGCGCGAAGGCGGCGGGGCTGGCACTGGAGCCGGCCATGCTCTTCGAGCGGCAGACGCTCGTGGAGCTGGCCGCGGCGGCGGGGACCGCGAAGGCGGGAACGGCGGAGCAGGGGCTGGTGGAAGGCCCCGTGCCGCTGACGCCCATGCAGCGCGTCTTCTTCGACGACTGGGCGCTGCCGGAGCCGCACCACTACAACCTGGCGGCGGTGCTGGAGGTGCGCCAACCGGTGAACGCGGCGTTGCTGGAGGAGGCTTTGCGCGCGCTGGTGTCGCACCACGACGCGCTCCGCCTGCGCTTCACGCGGACGTCGGAGGGCTGGCGCCAGTCCCTCGCGGGCGTGCCCGAACGCGTCCCCGTGCGGCGCGTGGACCTGTCGTCCGTGCCGGAGGCAGAGCAGGGTGCGGCATTGGAGGCAGTGGGCGCGGAGGTCCACCGGAGCCTGGACCTGGGCGAAGGGCTGCTCTTGCGCGCGGCCCTCTTCGAGCGGGGCGCGGGCCGGATGGATCGGCTGCTGCTGGTGGTGCACCACCTCGCGGTGGACGGAGTCTCGCTGCGTCCGCTGCTGGAGGACCTGGAGGCGGCCTACACGCGACTGGAGCGTGGTGAACCGGTGGTACTGCCGGCGAAGACGACGTCCTTCAAGTCCTGGGCGGAGCGGCTGATGCAGCACGCCGACTCGCAAGCCCTGGGGCGCGAGCTGCCGCTGTGGAAGGCCGCGAGTGATGTCCCTGCGCTGCCGGTGGACCTGCCGGGAGGGGAGGACACGCCGGGCTCGGAAGCGCTGGTGACGGTGACGCTCGGCGCGGAGGAATCGAAGGCGCTGCTGGGCGAGGTGCCCACTGCGTACCGGGCGCGCGTGGACGAAGTGTTGCTCGCGGCGGTGGCTCGGGCGGTGGCGAACTGGGCTGGAGGCCGCAAGGTGCGGCTGGAACTGGAAGGCCACGGGCGCGAGGCGCTGTTCGGTGACGTGGACCTGTCACGCACGGTGGGCTGGTTCACCAGCACCTTCCCGCTGGAGGTGGAGTTGCCGGAGGGCGGCAGTCCCGGTGATGGGCTGCGGGCCCTGCGGGACGCACGGCGGCGGTTGCCGGCGAACGGCATCGGCCATGGGCTCTTGCGCCATCTGCGTCAGGACACGGTCCAGACGCTGCGCTCCTCGCCGCATGCGGAGGTGGGCTTCAACTACCTGGGCCAGCTCGACGCGGCGGCCAGGGGCTCGGAGCGCTTCGTCCTCACGGAGGAGCCGAGCGGACCATGGCATGGTCCGGGAGGTCGCCGGCCCCACCGGCTGGAAGTGAACGCGGTGGTGAGCGAAGGCCGCCTCAAGGTCTCCTGGGCCTTCAGCACGAGCGTTCATCATCGAGCCACGATCGAAGCAGTGGCGGGCGACTTCGTGGCGTCACTGCGCGAGCTGATGGCCGGCCGGGGCACGCAGGATGCGGAGCGCCGCTCGCCCGGTGACTTCCCGCTCGCCCGGCTGTCGCCCGCGTCACTGGAGCGCCTGCTGCGGCAATACCCGGACGTCGAAGACCTGTATCCGCTCACGTCGCTCCAGCAGGGCATGATCTTCCACGTGGCGCTGGCCCCGCCGGGCTCGGGCGTCTTCCACGAACAGCTCGCGTGGACGTCGCGCGGCAAGGCCGACGTCGCCGCGCTGCGAAGGGCGTGGTCGGAGGTCATCGCGCGCAACGCCATCCTGCGGACGTCGTTCGTCCACGAAGGCCTGTCCGAACCCCTCCAGGTGGTCCACGCGAAGGTGGAGCTGCCCTGGACGGAGCATGATCTGCGCGGCGTCCTGGTGGAGGAGCAGCGCGCGAGAATCGCGGCCCTGGTCCGCGAGGACCGCACCCGGGGCTTCAAGCTGTCGCCCGCGCCGCTAGCCCGGATGCAGGTGGTCCGGGTGGAAGAGGAGGAGTACCGCTTCCTCTGGAGCCACCACCACCTGGTGATGGACGGATGGAGCGTGGGCCTGATGCTGCAACAGGTCTTCGCCTGCTACGCGGCGCTCACCGAAGGCCGCGAGCCCTCGCTGCCGCGTCCTCCCGCCTGGCGCGACTACATGGCCTGGGTGCAGCGGCAGGACCTGTCGCTGGCGGAGGCGTTCTGGCGCAAGGAGCTGGCGGGCTTCACCACGCCGACACCGCTGCCGGGCGCGCGGCCCGTGGCGCCCGGAGTGGAGGCCGCTGTCACGGGCGAGGAGAAGCTGTGGCTGTCGCAAGAAGCCACCGCGTCGCTCCAGTCCTTCGCGCGGCGCAACGCGGTGACGCTCAATACGCTGGCGCAGGGCGCGTGGGCGTTGCTGCTCGGCCGCTACGCGGGCGAGGAGGACGTGGTGTTCGGAGCCACCGTCTCCGGCCGCCCGGTGGACCTGCCGGACGCCGAGTCCATGGTGGGCCTGTTCATCAACTCGCTGCCCATCCGCGTGGGACTGCCTTCCGGTGAGGCGGTGGTGCCCTGGCTGCAGAAGCTCCAGGCCCGCCAACTGGAGCTGCGCCGGTACGAGCACAGTCCGCTGGTCCAGGTGAAGGGCTGGAGCGAGGTGCCGCGCGGGCTGCCGCTCTTCGACAGCCTGCTCATCTTCGAGAACTACCCGCTCGACACCTCGCTGGGCCAGAACGTCCCGGGCCTGGAAGTGCGGGACGTGGAGAGCCAGGAGCAGGGCAACTACCCGCTCATCGCCTACGTGGTTCCCGGCGAGAAGCTGCGCCTGAGTCTGGCCTACGCCCCCGCGCTCCTGGGCGCGGAGATGGTGGCCCGGTTGCTGGAGCACTGGCGCGTGCTGCTGGAGGGACTGGCCTCCGGAGTGGAGCGGATCGCCGACGTGGCGATGCTGCGCGACGAGGAGCGGCGGCGGGTGCTGGAGGACTGGAACGGACCGCGCATCGCCTTCGACGAGGACGCCAGCCTGTCGGCGCTCTTCGACGCGCGGGTGGCCCGGACGCCGGACGCGCTGGCCCTGATGGCGAGAGACACGCGCGTGACGTACCGGGAGCTGTCGGCCCGGGCGGAGCGGCTTGCCCGTCGGCTGCGCAGCGTGGGCGTGGGGCCCGAATCACGGGTGGCCCTGTGCGCGGACCGATCGGTGGAGATGGTGGCGGCGGTGCTGGCCGTGTTGAAGGCGGGCGGCGCCTACGTGCCGTTGGATCCCGCGTATCCGCGCGAGCGGCTGACGTGGATGGTGGAGGAGAGCCGGCCGTCGGTGCTGCTCGCACGGCGGCATCTGGCGGACCGGCTGCCTCCGCATGCGGGCACGCCCACGTTGTGGCTGGAGGAGGACGGTCCGGAAGGCGGCGAGCCGCTGCCACCAGCGCCAGGAGGTGACGCGCTCGCGTACGTCATCTTCACCTCCGGCTCCACGGGCCGGCCCAAGGGCGTGATGGCCACGCACAAGGCGACGCTCAACCGCTTCGCCTGGATGTGGCGCACCTTCCCGTTCGAGCCCGGCGAGGTGTGCGTCGTGAAGACGGCGCTGAGCTTCGTGGACTCGGTGTGGGAGCTGCTGGGGCCGCTGCTGGCGGGCGTGCCCTCCGTGCTGCTGCCGGACGACACGGTGAAGGATCCGGCGCGGCTGGTGGACGCACTGGAAGCAGGCCGGGTGACGCGGCTGGTGCTGGTGCCCTCGTTGCTGCGGGCGTTGCTGGAGGTGCCGGACGTGGCGCGGCGCCTGCCTTCGCTGCGCTCCTGGGTGACGAGCGGCGAGCGGCTGCCGGACGAGCTGGCGGCGCGCTTCCGCGAGCGGATGCCGCATGCGCGGCTGCTCAACCTCTACGGCTCCTCGGAGGTCGCGGCGGACGCGACGGCGGACGAGGTGACCGCGGGCCCGGTCTCCATCGGGCGGCCCATCGACAACCTGCGGGCGTACGTCCTGGATGGTTCGCTTCGGCCCGTACCGCCCGGCGTGCGGGGCGAGCTGTACGTGGCGGGGCCCGGCGTGGCGCGGGGCTACCTGGGCCGGCCGGAGGCGACGGCGGAGCGCTTCATGCCGGAGCCGTTCGGTCAGGAGCCCGGCGCGCGGATGTACCGCACGGGAGACGTGGCGCGGTGGCGGATGGACGGCCGGCTGGAGTACCTGGGCCGGGCGGATGATCAGGTGAAGGTGCGCGGCGCCCGGGTAGAACCCGGCGAGGTGGAGGCGTCGCTGGCGCTCCATCCGGCGGTCACCCGCGTGGCCGTCGTGGCGCACGAGAGCGCGCCCGGCGAGGCCCGGTTGGTGGCGTGGGTCGTCCTGAAGCCGGAACAGGTGCTGGATGCTTCAGCACTGCGCGCGTTCCTCAAGGAGCGGCTGCCGGACTTCATGGTGCCCTCGGCCTTCGAGGCGCTGGAGTCACTGCCGCTGACGCCGAGCGGGAAGGTGGACCGGCGGCTGCTGCGTGCGCGCGTTGCGCCCACGGGCAACGCCGCGGAGTACGTCGCCCCCGCGACGCCGGAGGAGCTGACGTTGGCGGGCATCTGGACGGAGCTGCTCGGACGTCCGCGCATTGGCGCCCGGGACGACTTCTTCGCCCTGGGAGGCCACTCGCTGATGGCCGCGCAGATCGTCTCGCGCGTGCGCGAGGCCCTGGGCGTGGAGCTGCCTCTGACGGCGGTGTTCGAGTCGCCCACGCTCGCGGGGCTGGCGGAGGTGGTGTCGCGGATGGCGGGCTCGATGCAGCAACTCGCGGACGCGCCCATCGCACGGGTGTCGAGGGAGTTGGATCCGGCCTCGCTGGATCAGCTGTCGGACGAGGAACTGGACGCACTGCTGGACGCGACCGAGGCGGAGAGCTGAGCCATGGGGAACGAGACGGACAAGAAGCCCACGCTCACGCGCGAGGAGAAGCTCGCGCTGCTCGCGAAGCGTTTGGAGAAGAAGCCCCGGCCCGCGCTGCCGCTGACGTTCTCCCAGCAGCGCATGTGGTTCCTGGAGCAGCTCTCTCCCGGGCTCCCGGCCTACAACCTGCCGCTGGTGGTGGAGCTGTCGGGGCGCCTGGACGTGGCCGTGCTGGAGCGCAGCTTCCAGGAGGTGGCGCGCCGCCATGAAGCACTGCGCACGCACTTCGGTGAGGTGTCCGGAACGCCGGTGCAGCTCGTGGAAGCGCAAGCCCGGCTTCCCTTCACCGTGGAAGGGCTGGAGGACGTCCCGGCGGAGGAGCGTGAGGCCGCGGTGCGCCAGCGCATCCAGCGGGAGATGCAGACGCCATTCGACCTGGCGCGCGGCCCGCTGGTCCGGGTGGTGCTGCTGCGGGTGACGCCGGAGCGGCACGTGCTCCTGGTGGTGGTGCATCACATCATCTCCGACGGCTGGTCCATGGGCGTGCTCACCCACGAGGTGGTGGCGCTCCATGCGGCCTTCTCCCAGGGCCAGCCCTCTCCGCTGCCGGAGCTGCCGCTCCAGTACGCGGACTACGCGGCGTGGCAGCGGGGGCAGTTGCGCGGTGAGGCGTTGGACGCGCACCTCGAGTTCTGGCGCAAGCGGCTGGAGGGCGCGCCGCACGAACTGGACCTGCCCACGGATCGACCCAGGCGCTCGGCGACGGGGAGGGCGGAGCAGCGCAAGGCCGTGCTGCCCCTGACGTTGGTGGAGCGGCTGGAGGCATTGGCGCGGAACGAGGGCGCCACGCTCTTCATGTCCGTGTTGGCCGGGCTCCAGGCGCTGCTGTCCCGGTACAGCGGACAGCAGGACCTGCTCATCGGTGCCCCATACGCGAACCGGAGCCGGAAGGAGACGGAGGGGCTCATCGGCCTCTTCTTCGAACCGCTGGTGCTGCGCGCGGACCTGTCAGGCCGCCCGGACTTCCGCGAGCTGCTGCGCCGCGCGAAGGCGGGCACGGTGGAGGCCTTCGCGCACCCGCACGTCCCGTTCGAGCCGCTGCTGAAGGCGCTGGGTGTGGAGCGCGACCTGACGCGCGCGCCGATGTTCCAGGTGCTCTTCGGGCAGTTGGATGCGCTGCCTCGGGTCCGCGAGGTGCCGGGGCTGGTTGTGCGGATGCTCGACGCGGACGTGACGAGCACGGAGCTGGACCTGACGCTGATGATGGCGCGAGGCCCCGAAGGCATCACGCTGGCGGCCACGTACAACGCGGACCTGTTCGACGCGGCCACCATCGAGGGGATGTTGAGCCACCTGGAGTCGCTGCTCGACGCGGCGGTGGAGTCTCCCGACCGCGCGATGGAGGCCCTGCCGTTGCTCCGGGCGTCGGAGCGTCACCGGCTGCTGGTGGAGTGGAACGGGGCGAGCGAAGCCCTGCCTCGCGACGCCCGGGCCCATGCGCTGTTCGAGGCGCAGGTGGCGAGGACGCCGGAGGCCACGGCCGTGGTCTCAGGCCCCGAGTCCGTGACGTACCGCGAGCTGGATGCGCGGGCGAACCGCGTGGCGAGGCGGCTGCGGGAGCATGGGGTGGGGCTGGAGTCCCGGGTGGCCGTGTGCGTGGAGCGCTCGGTGGAGATGCTGGCGGCGCTCCTGGGCGTGCTCAAGGCGGGCGGTGCCTACGTGCCGCTGGATCCGGAGTACCCGACGGAGCGGCTGGGCTTCATGTTGGAGGACAGCGGCGCGCGCGTGGTGGTGTCGCGCGAGTCGTTCCGCGAGAAGCTGGGCGGGGCGCCGGGCTGTGTGTGGCTGGACGTGGAATCGCTCAGGCAGGTGGGCGATGCGACGGCGCCGGGCGTGGAGGTCCCGCCGGAGGCAGCGGCGTACGTGCTGTACACGTCGGGCTCCACGGGACGTCCGAAGGGCGTGGTGGTGCAGCACCGCTCGCTGACGAGCTTCATCCGGGCGGAGTGGCGCATCTGCCCGGTGGAGCCGGGAGACCGGGTGCTCCAGTTCGCGTCCATCAGTTGGGACACGAGCGCGGAGGAGATCTACCCATGCCTCACGCGGGGCGGCACGCTGGTGCTGCGCACTCCGGAGATGCTGGACGTACCGGACGCGTTCCTGGCCCGGTGCGAGGCGGCGGGCATCACCCAGCTCAACCTGCCCACGGCCTTCTGGCACGAGGTGACGGCGAGCCTGGACGCGGGCAAGGCCCGGCTGCCTCCGGGGTTGAAGTGGGTGGTCATCGGTGGCGAGCGGGCGGTGCCCGAACGGGTGGCGCAGTGGCGCCGCCGCGTGGGGAGCACGGTGCCCCTGCTGAACACCTACGGACTCACCGAGGTGACGGCGGTGGCCACGTCGGTGGATCTGTCCGCCGGGCCCGAGGAGCCCGGGCGGGAAGTGGCCATCGGCCGGCCGCTGAACAACGTCCGGATCTACGTGCTCGATGGTGAGCGGGAGCCTGTTCCGGCGGGCGTGACGGGAGAGCTGTACGTCGGCGGCGAAGGCGTGGCGCGCGGCTACCTGGGCCGGCCGGAGCTGACGGCGGAGCGCTTCGTGCCGGGCCCGTTCGGAGACGGAGAGCGGCTGTACCGCACCGGCGACAAGGCGCGCTGGAGGCGGGACGGCGTCCTGGAGTACCTGGGCCGTGGCGACACGCAGGTGAAGGTGCGGGGCCATCGCATCGAACCGGGCGAGGTGGAGGCCGCGCTGCTCGGGCAGCCGGGCGTGCGCGAGGCCCTCGTGGTGGTGCGCGAGGATGCTCCGGGCGACAAGCGGCTGGTGGCCTACGTGGTGGCTCGCGACGGGCAGGCGCTGGAGGGCGGCGACGTCCGCGCGGGGCTGGATCAGCGGTTGCCCCGTTTCATGGTGCCGCAGGCGGTGGTGGTGCTGGATCGGCTGCCGCTGCTTCCGAACGGGAAGGTGGACCGCAAGGCCCTGCCCGCGCCGGAGGCGGTGCGGGAGCCCCGGAAGCAGGCGCACGTCGCGCCGCGCACGCCAGCGGAGCAGATGCTGGCGGGCTTCTGGGCGGAGGTGCTGCGCCTGGAATCGGTGGGCCTCTACGACAACTTCTTCGAGGTGGGCGGCCACTCGCTGCTGGCCATGCAGTTGGTCGCGCGGGTGCGCGAGGCCTTCCGGGTGGACCTGCCGCTGCGCGACGTCTTCGAGTCGCCCACGGTGGCGGCGCTGGCGGAGCGGATCGCGAGGGTGGTGGCTGTCGCGGGCATCCAGGCGCCTCCGCTGAAGCGGACGGCGCGCGAGGACGGCACGGCTCCTCTGTCGTTCGCGCAGCAGCGCCTGTGGTTCCTCGCGCAGCTCGATCCGACGAACACGTCGTACAACCTCTGGGCCCCGGTGCGCATGACGGGTGCGCTGGACGTACGTGCGCTGGAGCAGAGCTTCGAGGCACTGGTGCTGCGGCATGAATCGCTGCGCACCACCTTCCGCACCGAGGGCGGCTCGCCCGTGCAGTTCATCACCTCCGAGGCCCGGGTGCCGCTGGAGGTCGTGGACCTGGGCTCGCTGCCCGAGGGCGAACGCGAGGCCGCGGCGAAGGCCCGGGCCGAGGAAGAAGTGCGTCGCCCGTTCCTGCTGGAGCAGGGGCCGCTGCTGCGCACGGTGCTGCTGAAGGTGTCCGAGCAGGAGCACGTACTGGTGCTGGTGATGCACCACATCGTGTCGGACTACTGGTCCATGGGCATCCTCGTGCGCGAGGTGTCCGCGCTGTACGAGGCCCTGTCGCGGAGCTTGCCGTCGCCGCTGCCGGAGCTGCCCGTGCAGTACCCGGACTTCTCGGTGTGGCAGCGCGAGTGGCTGAAGGGCGAGGTGTTGGAGACGCAGCTCGCGTACTGGCGCAATCAGTTGGAAGGGGCGCCGCGAGCGCTGGAGTTGCCCACCGACAAGCCACGCCCCGTGGCGCAGACGTTCCGGGGCGCGAACCGGCTCGTGCGGTGGCCCAAGACGCTGTGGCGCGAGGTGGAGGCGCTCGGTCGGCGCGAGGGTGCGACGCCGTTCATGGTGTTGCTGGCGGCGTTCCAGACGGTGCTGTCGCGCTACGCGGGGCAAGAGGACGTAAGCGTGGGCGCGCCCATCGCGGGCCGTACGCACTCGGAGACGGAAGGGCTCATCGGCTTCTTCGTCAACACGCTGGTGCTGCGGGCGAAGCTGGCACCCGGGCAGCGCTTCCGTGAACTGTTGGCGCAGGTGCGTGAGGTGACGCTGGGCGCGTACGCGCACCAGGACGTGTCCTTCGAGAAGCTGGTGGAGGAGCTCCGGCCCGAACGCGACCTGAGCCGCAGCCCGTTCTTCCAGGTGACGTTGACGCTGCAGAACACCCCCGCGTCCGAGGTCCGGCTGCAGGGCCTCACCCTCAAGGGGATGGAGGCCGAGGAGAAGACGTCGAAGTTCGACCTGTCGCTGGTGGTGGAGGAGGTGCAGGACGGCGTGGTGGCGATGGTCAACTACAACAGCGATCTGTTCGAGGCCGGGACGATGGACCGGATGCTCGGGCACTTGAATGTGCTGTTGGAGGCGGCGGTCGCACGTCCGGAGCAACGGCTGTGGGAGTTGCCGTTGATGGGGCCGGAGGAGCACCAGCGACTGGTGAAGGAGTGGAGCGGCAGCGCGTCGGAATACCCGCGCGAGAAGTCGCTGCCAGAGCTGTTCGAAGCGCAGGTGCTGAAGACGCCAGAAGCAGTGGCGGTGGAGTACGGAGCGCAGCGGCTGACGTACGGGGAACTGAACCGACGGGCCAACCAGCTGGCGCACCACCTGAAGGGGATGGGAGTAGGGCCCGAGGTGAGGGTGGGCCTGTGCGTGGAGCGCTCGCTGGAGCTGGTGGTGAGCGTGCTGGGCATCCTGAAGGCGGGAGGCGTGTACGTCCCGCTGGATGCCAGCTACCCGCTGGAGCGTTTGGCGTGGATGAAGCGCGAAGCCGGAGTCGCGCTGCTGGTCGCCCAGGAGAAGCTGGCGGACGAGGTGGCGTCGGGCGGCGAGCTGGTGGTGAGCGTGGACACCGAGTGGGGTGCCATCGCGCGCCAGCCGGAGAACAACCCGAGCCCGAGTGTCGGCGGCGGCAACCTTGCATACGTGATGTTCACGTCGGGAAGCACGGGACAGCCGAAGGGCGTCGGAGTGCCGCATCGCGCGGTGTCGCGGTTGGTGCTGGGGACGGACTTCGCGCACTTCGGGCCGGAAGAGGTGTGGCTGCAACTGGCCCCCATCTCGTTCGACGCCTCGACGCTGGAGGTGTGGGGCGCGCTGCTGCACGGGTCGAAGCTGGTGGTGTACCCGGCGGGGACGCCGTCGCTGGAGGAGTTGGGCCGCAAGCTGGAGGAGGCGGGCATCACGTCGCTGTGGCTGACGGCGGCGCTCTTCGAGCAGATGCAGGCCCGGCAGCCACAGGCTTTGGCGAAGGTGAGGCAGGTGCTGGCCGGAGGAGACGTGCTGCCAGTGGGCCGCGTGAAGGAGCGGCTTGCTTCCGGAGGCATGCTCATCAACGGGTACGGCCCGACGGAGAACACGACGTTCTCCAGCACGCACCGGATGGAGGGGCCCGAAGAAGTCGGCACATCGGTGTCTATCGGTCGGCCCATCCGGAACACGGCGGCGTACGTGTTGGACGGGGCGATGCAGCCTGTGCCCGTGGGCGTACCCGGTGAGCTGTACGTGGGCGGAGAGGGCCTAGCGCGAGGCTACCTGGGACAGCCCGGGTTGACCGCCGAGCGCTTCGTCCCGAACCCCTTCGCGGAAGGGGCACGGCTGTACCGCACGGGTGACGTGGTGCGGTGGTTGAGCAACGGCACGCTGGAGTTCACAGGCCGCAAGGACACGCAGGTGAAGGTGCGGGGCTACCGCATCGAACTGGGTGAAGTGGAAGCGGCGCTGAGCCAGTCCGCCGGAGTCAGCGAGGCCGTGGTGGTGGCCCGAGACGACGGAGCCGAAGGCAAGCGACTGGTGGCGTACGTGACTGCGGAGGAGGGCGCGGAGCTGGAGGCCAGCGAGCTTCGAAGCCACGTGAAGCAGCGGCTGCCGGAGTACATGGTGCCGTCGGCGTACGTGGTGCTGGATGCGCTGCCGCTGACGCCCAACGGCAAGGTCGACCGCAAGGCGCTGCCCGCGCCGGAGGCCCGAAGCCCGGAGCCCGAGCGTTTCGTGGCACCGCGCACGGTTACCGAGCAGAAGCTCGCAGCCATCTTCACCGAGGTGCTGAACACCGCGCAGGTGGGTCTGGACGGAGACTTCTTCGAACTGGGCGGACACTCGCTGCTGGCGACACAGTTGGTGTCACGCGTGCGCGAAGCGTTCCAGGTGGAGCTACCCCTGCGAGACGTCTTCGAATCCCCCACGGTGGAGAAGCTGGCCCTCCGGGTGGAGCAAACCCAGGCGGGAATCGCGGCAGTCCAGGCACCGCCGCTGAAGCGGATGCCGCGCCTGGGCGCGCTGCCACTGTCGTTCGCGCAGCAGCGGCTGTGGTTCCTCGACCAGCTCGAGCCGGGCAGCCCCCTCTACAACATCCCCCTGGCCATCCGGCTGTCGGGTGAGCTGCACGTGGACGCCCTGGAACATGCCCTGCGCGAGCTGGTGCGCAGGCACGAGGTGCTCCGCACGACGTTCCGCACCGAAGGCGGCACGCCGGTGCAGATCATCTCCCATCCTCCCGTGTTCACCTTGATGGTGGTGGACCTGTCCTCGTTTCCCCCGGAACAGGCCGAGGAGGAAGTCCACCGACTGCTCCACGAGGAATCGCTCCGCGCGTTTGATCTCTCCAGCGGTCCACTGCTCCGCACGCGCCTGTTGAAGCGCTCGGAGCAGGAGCACGTGCTGCTCGCGAACATGCACCACATCGTCTCGGACGGTTGGTCCATGGGCGTCATCGTCCGGGAGCTCTCCGCGCTCTACGGAGCGTTCCGCGAAGGGCGGCCCTCACCGTTGCCCGAGCTGGAGGTGCAGTACGCCGACTTCGCCGCCTGGCAGCGCGCCTGGCTGAGAAGTGGCGCGCTTCGACGTCAGCTCGACTGGTGGCGGCAGCAGCTCGCGGGCGCGCCCCAGGTGCTCGCGCTCCCCACCGACCGGCCGCTGCCGGCGATGCAGACCTTCCGTGGAGCCACCGTCCCGGTGCGCCTGTCCCAGGCCACTTCCTCGGCGGTGAAGGCCCTGGCCCAGCGGGAAGGCGCCACGGCCTTCATGGTGCTGCTCGCGGGCTTCCAGGCGCTGTTGTCCCGCTACTCGGGCCAGGATGACCTCGTCGTGGGTGTGCCCGTCGCGGGCCGCAACCGCGCGGAGACGGAAGGGCTCATCGGCTTCTTCGTCAACACGCTGGCGCTGCGGGCCCGTCCGTCCGCGGAGAAGCCGTTCCTCTCCTTGCTGCGGGAGGTGAAGGACGTCGCGCTCGGTGCCTACGCGCACCAGGACGTTCCCTTCGAGCAGCTCGTGGAGGAGCTCCAGCCGGAGCGCAGCCTCGGCCACTCGCCGCTGTTCCAGGTGATGTTCTCCCTGCTGAACACGCCCATGCCGGAGGCGTTGCTGCCCGGGCTCGAAATGAGCGCGATGGACATGGAGCTGGGCGCCGCGAAGTTCTTCCTGACGCTGGCGCTGGAGGACCAGGCGGACGGCTTCGGCGGGGTGTTCGAGTACAACTCCGACCTCTTCGAGCCCGCCACCGTCCAGCGCATGGTCGCGCACTGGGTCACGTTGCTGGAAGCTGCGGTGGCCACGCCGGAGCAGCGCCTGGCCGGATTGCCGCTGCTGTCGTCCGAGGAGCGACACCGGCTGCTCGTGGAGTGGAACGACACCTCAGTGGAGTACCCCCGCGACACGCCCGTGCACGTGCAGGTAGCGGCGCTCGCGGCCCGCATCCCGGAGGCCGTGGCGCTCTCCTGGGACGAAGGGCAGCTCACCTACGCGGAGCTGATGGCCCGGTCGCGCTCGCTGGCCGGACACCTGCGGAAGCTCGGCGTGGGGCCCGAGGTGCGCGTGGGCCTGTGCGCCCGCCGCTCGCCCGAGATGGTGGTGGGGCTCATCGCCATCCTGGAGGCAGGTGGTGCCTGGGTGCCGCTGGAGCCGGACGCTCCGAGCGAACGCCTGGCCCTCATGCTGGAGGACGCCAGGCCCGCGGTGCTGCTCACCCAGCGCGCCCTGCGGGACGTGTTGCCCGCGAGCGCGACGCCCGTGGTGTTGCTCGACGAGGACCTGGAGCCAGCGTCCTCCGAGGCGTGGGATTCCGGAGTGGTGGCGGACAACGCCGCCTATGTCCTCTTCACCTCCGGCTCCACGGGCCGTCCCAAGGGCGTGCTCGTCTCCCATCGCGCGCTCGCGCGGCACACGGCGTGGTACAGCGCCGCGCTGGCGCTGGGGGGCGAGGACCGGGTGCTGCAGAAGGCCTCGCTCGGCTTCGACGCCTCGGTGCCGGAGGTGCTGGCCACGCTGGTGTCCGGCTCCCGGCTGGTGCTCCCGCCGGCCGAGGCGGAGAGCGACACGGACGCCCTGTTGGCCTCGTTGGAGCGCCTGCGGGTGACGGTGCTCCAGCTCGTGCCGTCGCAGCTCCGCGTCCTGCTGGAGGATGCGCGCGTGGAGCGCGCGGCGGGCCTGCGCGTGTTGCTGTCCGGAGGCGAGGCGCTCCCGGTGGAGTTCGTCCGCCAGGTGAATGAGCGCCTGCCGTCCACGCTCTTCGTCAATGCCTATGGGCCCACCGAAACCACCGTCGACGCGACGGCGTGGCTCGGAGGCGATCCGGGCGAAGGCCCCACCGTGCCCATTGGCCGTCCCATCGGGAACACGCGGGCGTACGTGCTGGACACCCGGGGCCAGCCGGTTCCCGCAGGAGTCCCTGGAGAGCTGTTCATCGGCGGCGAGGGGCTGGCGCGCGGCTACGTGGGCCGTCCGGACCTGACGGCGGAGCGCTTCGGGCCGGACACCTTCGGAGGAGATCCGGGCGCACGGCTGTACCGCACAGGAGACCGGGCGCGCTGGCTCGCGGGCGGCACGCTGGAATTCCTGGGCCGGGTGGACACGCAGGTGAAGGTGCGGGGCTACCGCATCGAACTGGCCGAGGTGGAAGCGGTGCTGGCGGAGCACCCGGCCGTGCGCGTCGCGGTGGTGGTGGCGCGCGAGGACGTGCCGGGTGACATGAGGCTCGTGGCCTACGTGGTGCCCCGCGTCTCCAGGACACCGGAGCCGTCCACGGAAGGCGCAGATGGACTGGACGCGGCGGAGCTGCGGACCCACCTGGGCCGGCGCCTGCCACCGCCCATGGTGCCCTCGCGTTTCGTGGTCCTGGCATCCCTGCCACTGCTGCCGAACGGAAAGGTGGACCGCAAGGCCCTGCCCGCGCCGGACGTGGACGTCACCGAGCGCGAGTACCTCGCACCGCGTACGCCCACCGAGGAGCTGCTGTCCGGGTTCTTCAGCCGGCTGCTCGGCGTCGAGCGCGTGGGCGTGCACGACGGCTTCTTCGAATTGGGGGGGCACTCGCTGCTGGCGACCCAGCTCGTGTCGAGGGTGCGATCGACGTTCCGGGTGGAGCTGGCGCTGCGAGAGCTGTTCGAAGCGCCGACGGTGGCCGAGCTGGCGCTGCGGGTGGACAAAGCCCAGCGACGCGGGCCCGGGCTGTCGGTGGTCCCCCGGAGTCAGTCGCAGTCACACGCCCGTGAGCTGCCGCTGTCGTTCGCGCAGCAGCGCCTCTGGTTCCTGGATCAGCTCCAGCCCGGGAGCGCCTTCTACAATGTGCCCGCGGGGGTGAAGCTGACCGGGCCGCTGGATGCGCGCGCGTTGGAGTGGAGCTTCGAGGAGCTGGTGCGCCGGCACGAATCGCTGCGTACGACGTTCCGTGCCGAGGGCGGCACGCCGGTGCAGGTCATCGCGCCGGAGCCGGAGCTCGCCTTCGCGGTGGTGTCGCTGGAGGAGGTGCCGGAAGCAGGCCGCGAAGCGGAGGCGAAGCGGTGGGCCGAGGAGGAGGCCCAGCGGCCCTTCGATTTGAAGAAGGGGCCGTTGCTGCGGGCCACGCTCCTGCGTCTGCGCGAGCAGGAGCATGTGCTGGTGCTGGTGATGCACCACATCGTGTCGGACGAGTGGTCCATGGGCATCCTCGTGCGCGAGGTGGCGGCGCTCTACGAGGCGCTGGCCCAGGGACAGCGCTCGCCGCTGCCGGAGCTGCCGCTCCAGTACGGCGACTACGCTGCATGGCAGCACGCGTGGCTGAAGGGCGAGGTGCTGGAGACGCAGCTCGCGTACTGGCGCCAGCACTTGGAAGGGGCACCGCGAGCGTTGGAGCTGCCCACGGACAAGCCGCGTCCGGCGATGCAGACGTTCCACGGCGGTCTGCTGGAAGCGATGTGGCCGGCGGAGCTGTGGGCCGCGGTGAAGGCGCTCGGGCAGAAGGAGGGCGCGACGCCCTTCATGGTGTTGCTGGCGGCGTTCCAGACGGTGCTGTCGCGCTACGCAGGGCAGGACGACGTGAGCGTGGGTTCGCCCATCGCGGGCCGTACGCGCGAGGAGACGGAAGGGCTCATCGGCTTCTTCGTCAACACGCTGGTGCTGCGCACGAAGCTGTCGCCCGGACAGAGCTTCCGTGAGCTGCTGGCGCGGGTGCGCGAGGTGACGCTGGGGGCGTACGCGCACCAGGACGTGCCGTTCGAGAAGCTGGTCGAAGAACTCCATCCGGAGCGCGACCTGAGCCGGGGCCCGCTGTTCCAGGTGACGTTGACGTTGCAGAACACCCCCGCGTCCGAGTTCCGTCTGCGGGAGCTGACGCTGAAGGGCATGGACTCCGAGGAGAAGACCTCGAAGTTCGACCTGTCACTGCTGGTCGAAGAGGCGCCGCACGGACTCGCCGTGGCGGTGAACTACAACAGCGACCTGTACGAAGCGCAGACGATGTGCCGGCTGATGGGGCACCTGCGCGTGTTGCTCACGGAGGCGGTCGCGCGTCCGGAGCAGCGGCTGTGGGAACTGCCGCTGATGGAGGCGGCTGAGCAGCAGCGACTGGTAAAGGAGTGGAGCGGCACGGCGGTGGCCTATCCGCGTGACTCCAGCCTGTCTGTCCTCTTTGAAGCGCAGGTGTTGAAGACGCCAGAAGCGGTGGCGGTGGAGTACGGAGCGCAGCGGCTGACGTACGGGGAACTGAACCGGAAGGCCAACCAGCTGGCGCACCACCTGCGGGGAATGGGAGTGGGGCCCGAGGTGAGGGTGGGCCTGTGCGTGGAGCGCTCGCTGGAGCTGGTGGTGAGCGTGCTGGGCATCCTGAAGGCGGGAGGCGTGTACGTCCCGCTGGATGCGAGCTACCCACTGGAGCGCCTCTCGTGGATGAAGCGAGAGGCCGGGGTGGCGCTGCTGGTCGCCCAGGAGAAGCTGGCGGACGAAGTGGCATGGGGCGGCGAGCTGGTGGTGAGCGTGGACACTGAGTGGGGTGCCATCGCACGCCAGCCGGAGAGCAACCCGAGCCCGAGCGTCGTCGGCGGCAATCTGGCGTACGTGATGTTCACGTCGGGAAGCACGGGCCAGCCCAAGGGCGTGGGCGTGCCGCACCGAGCAGTGTCGCGGTTGGTGCTGGGGACGGACTTCGCGCACTTCGGGCCGGAAGAGGTGTGGCTGCAACTGGCCCCCATCTCGTTCGACGCCTCGACGCTGGAGGTGTGGGGCGCGCTGCTGCACGGAGCGAAGCTGGTGGTGTACCCGGCGGGGACGCCGTCGCTGGAGGAGTTGGGTCGCAAGCTGGAGGAGGCAAGCATCACGTCGCTGTGGTTGACGGCGGCGCTCTTCGAGCAGATGCAAGCGCGTCAGCCGCAAGCCCTGGCGAAGGTGAAGCAGGTGCTGGCGGGTGGAGACGTGTTGCCAGTGGGCCGCGTGAAGGAGCGGCTTGCCTCCGGGGGCATGCTCATCAACGGGTACGGCCCGACGGAGAACACGACGTTCTCCAGCACGCACCGGATGGAGACGGCGGAGGAAGTGGGCACGACGGTGTCCATCGGCCGGCCGATTCCGAACACGACGGCACACGTGTTGGACGCGACGATGCAGCCGGTGCCGGTGGGAGTGCCGGGCGAGCTGTACGTGGGCGGAGAGGGCCTGGCGCGAGGCTACCTGGGACAGCCCGGGTTGACCGCGGAGCGCTTCGTCCCGAATCCCTTCGCGGAAGGGGCACGGCTGTACCGCACGGGCGACGTGGTGCGGTGGCTGAGCAACGGCACGTTGGAGTTCACGGGCCGCAAGGACACGCAGGTGAAGGTGCGGGGCTACCGCATCGAACTGGGTGAAGTGGAAGCCGCGCTGAGCCAGTCCGCCGGAGTCAGCGAAGCGGTGGTGGTGGCCCGGGACGACGGAGCCGAAGGCAAGCGGCTGGTGGCATACGTGACGGCCCGCGCAGGAGCGGAACTGGAAGCCAGCGAGCTTCGGAGTCACGTGAAGCAGCGGCTGCCGGAGTACATGGTGCCGTCGGCGTACGTGGTGCTGGACGCGCTACCGTTGACGCCCAACGGCAAGGTGGACCGCAAGGCCCTGCCCGCACCGGACGCGGAGGGCACTGCGAGCGCGCGGTTCATTCCACCGCGCACGACCATCGAGCAGAAGCTGGCAGCCATCTTCGCCGAAGTGCTGAAGGTGGAGCGCGTCGGTCTGGACGGAGACTTCTTCGAACTGGGCGGTCACTCGCTGCTGGCGACACAGCTGGTATCTCGTGTGCGCGAAGTGTTCCAGGTGGAGCTGCCGCTCCGGGACGTCTTCGAATCCCCCACGGTCGAGAAGCTGTCCCGGTGGCTGGAAGGCGTGCTCACCCTCGCGCCGGGCCTCCAGGTGCCACCGCTGAAGCGGGTGCCGCGCACGGACGCGCTGCCACTGTCGTTCGCGCAGCAGCGGCTGTGGTTCCTGGATCAGCTGGAGCCAGGCAGCCCGTCCTACAACATCCCGGTGGCGGTGAAGTTGACGGGAACGGTGCGGGTCGACGCGCTGGAGCACGCCTTCGACGCGTTGGTACGTCGCCATGAATCCCTGCGCACGACGTTCCATGCCGAGGGCGGAGCGCCCGTGCAGCGCATCTCCCAGGACTCGCGGGTGCGGCTGCCCGTCGTGGACCTGAGTGGACTGCCAGCGGCCGAGCGCACCACGGAGGCGCAGCGTCGGGTCGGCCAGGAGGCCTCGCTCCCGTTCAGTCTGGAGCAGGGGCCGCTGCTGCGCACGGTGCTGCTGAAGCTGTCGGAGCAGGAGCACGTGCTGGTGCTGGTGATGCACCACCTCGTGTCGGACGGCTGGTCGATGGGCGTCCTCGTCCGCGAGGTGGCCGCGCTCTACGAGGCGTGCTCGCAGGGCCTGCCGTCGCCGCTGCCCGAGCTTCCCCTCCAGTACGCGGACTACGCGGTGTGGCAGCGCGAGTGGCTCCAGGGCGAGGTGCTGGAAGCCCAGCTTGCCTGGTGGAAGGAACAGCTCCAGGGAGCGCCCCGTGCGTTGGAGCTTCCGACGGACAGACCGCGCCCCGCGGTCCAGACGTTCCGGGGCGACAGCCGCGACGTCCGGTGGCCCCATGCGCTGTGGGAATCGGTCAAGACGCTCGCGCACCGGGAGGGCTCGACGCCCTTCATGGTGGTGCTGGCGGCGTTCCAGACGGTGCTGTCGCGGTACTCGGGACAGGACGACGTGTGCGTGGGTTCTCCCATCGCCAATCGCACCCGGGCCGAGACAGAAGGGCTCATCGGCTTCTTCATCAACACCCTGGTGCTGCGGGCACGGCTCGGTGGCAACCCCACGTTCCGTGAGCTGCTGGCGCAGGTGCGGGAGACGACGCTCGGGGCGTATGCGCATCAGGACATCCCCTTCGAGCGGCTGGTGGAGGAACTCAAGCCAGACCGCGACCTGAGCCGCAGTCCGCTCTTCCAGGTGATGTTCATCCTGCAGAACACGCCCACGGTGGAGCTGCGCCTGCCGGGCCTCACCCTGGAGGGGATGGACGGGGAGGCCCGGACGTCGAAGTTCGACCTGACGCTGGAGCTGACCGAGACGCCGCAAGGGCTCTCGGTCAGCGCCGTGTACAACAGCGACCTCTTCGAGCCCGGGACGATGGACCGGCTGCTCGGGCACCTGCGCGTACTGCTGGAGGCCGCCCTGCGGACTCCCGACGTCCGGCTGGCGGAGCTGCCGCTGCTGGGCGAGGACGAGCAGCGCCGGGTGCTCGTGGAGTGGAACGACACCCGCACTCCCTTCGCGCCCGCTACCGTCCAGGCCCTCTTCGAGGCTCAGGTGGAGCGGACCCCGGATGCGCTCGCCGTCGTGGCCGAGGACTCGCGCCTGACGTACCGCGAGCTGAACCTACGAGCCAACCAGTTGGCGCACCACCTGCGCTCGCTGGGCGTAGGCCCGGACGTCGTGGTGGGCCTGTACCTGGACCGCTCGGCCAGTGCCCTGGTGGGCCTGTGGGGCATCCTCAAGTCGGGCGGCGCCTACGTGCCCCTGGACCTCGCGTTTCCCGCTGAACGCCTCCGGGGTGTGCTCGCGGACGCGGGGGCGCGGGTGCTCGTCACGCAGTCGGCGCTGGCGGAAGCCCTGGGCTGGGACGGCGGAGCGGTGATCCGCCTGGATGCGGACGCGGGCCGCCTGATGGAGCGGAGTGAAGGCAGCCCGGTGCCCACGGCGGCCCCGGAGAACCTCGCCTACGTCATCTTCACATCCGGCTCCACGGGCCGACCGAAGGGCGTGGCCATCGAGCACCGGCAGCTCGTCAACTACGTACAAGGCGTGTCGCAACGGCTGGAGCTTCCGGAAGGCGCGTCGTTCGCCTCCGTGTCCACGCTGGCCGCGGACCTGGGCCACACCGCCGTGTTCCCGACGCTCTGCCGTGGCGGCGCGCTGCACCTCGTGTCGCGCGAGCGTGCGTCGGATCCGTCCGCGCTGGCCGCGCTCTTCGAGCACGAGTCGGTGGACTGCCTGAAGATCGTCCCCGCGCACCTGCAGGCGCTCCTGGCGTCCGGGAACCCCGAGCGGGTGTTGCCGCGCCAGCGCCTGGTGCTGGGCGGCGATGTCTCCGACTGGGCGCTGATCGACCGGGTGCGCGCGCTGTCGCCGGAGCTGGTGGTGTTCAACCACTACGGGCCCACCGAGACGACGGTGGGCGTGCTCACGCAGCGGGTGGAGCGCGGCACGGAGGGGCGCGTGTCCGCGTCCGTACCGCTCGGCCGGCCCATTCCCAATGCGCGCATCTACGTCCTGGACGCGCACCTGCGCCCGGTGCCCGCGGGCATCCCGGGAGAGCTGTGCATTGGCGGGAGCGCGGTGGGCCGGGGCTACCTGGGCCGCCCGGACCTGACGGCCGAGCGCTTCGTGCCGGATGCGCACTCGGACGTGCCGGGAGCGCGGATGTACCGCACGGGGGATCGGGTTCGCCTGCTGGCGGAGGGCCGGGTGGAGTTCCTCGGTCGCGTGGATCACCAGCTCAAGGTCCGCGGCTACCGCGTGGAGCCGGGAGAGGTGGAAGCCGCGCTGGAGCGGCACCCCGACGTGCGTGAGGCGGTGGTGGTCGCGCGCGAGGCCGTGACGGGAGGCAAGCGCCTCGTGGCGTACGCCGTGCCGAAGCCGGGCCAATCCCTGGAGGCCGAAGCCCTCCGCGACTACCTGGGCTGGACGCTGCCCGACTACATGGTGCCGCAGGCCTTCGTGGTGCTGGAGGCGCTGCCCCTGACGCCCAACGGCAAGGTGGACCGGGGAGCGCTGCCGGCACCGGACTTCCAGGCCACGGAGCCAGAGGCCTTCGTCGCACCGCGCACGGCCACGGAAGAGGTCCTGGCGGGTCTCTTCGCGGAGGTCCTGGGGCTGGAGCGGGTGGGCGTCCACGCCGGCTTCTTCGAGCTGGGTGGGCACTCACTGTTGGCGACGCAGGCCATCTCCCGGATCCGGGGTGCCTTCGGGATCGAGCTGCCCCTGCGGGAACTCTTCGAAGCGCCGACGGTGGCGATGCTCGCCGAACGGGTGGATCGCTCGGCGCGGTCCGACGCCGCTTTCGTGGCGCCTCCGCTGAAGCCGAGGGCGGACCGCAAGGACGTCCTGCCGCTGTCGTTCGCGCAGCAGCGGCTGTGGTTCCTGGAGCAGCTCGCATCCGGCAGTGCCTTCTACAACGTGCCGGCGGTGGTGAGGCTGACAGGGCCGCTTGACGTGGCCGCACTGGAGCGCGGCTTCGAAGCGCTGGTCCGCCGCCACGAATCCCTGCGGACGACGTTCCGCTCCGAGGGCGGTCTGCCCGTGCAGGTCATTTCGCCTGCGGGCCGGGTCGCGCTGGAGTTGGTGGATCTGGGTGGATTGCCGGGAGCCGAGCGTGAGCAGGAGGCCCGGCGCCGCGCGGAAGCCGAGTCCCTCCGACCGTTCGACCTGGAGAAGGGGCCGCTGCTGCGGACCACCCTGCTGCGGCTCGGGAGTCAGGAGCACGTGCTGGTGCTGATGATGCATCACATCGTGTCGGACGGCTGGTCGATGAACGTGCTCGTCCGCGAGGTGGCCGCGCTCTACGAGGCCTTCTCGCTGGGGCGTGCGGCGCCGCTGCCGGAGCTCGCGGTGCAGTACGCGGACTACGCGGTATGGCAGCGCGAGTGGCTGAAGGGCGAGGTACTGGAGGCGCAGCTCGGCTACTGGAAGCAGCGGCTGGAGGGAGCCCCGGCCGCGCTGGAGTTGCCCACGGACAAGCCACGTCCGGCGGTGCAGACGTATCGCGGAGAGCTGCGGCATGTGCTGTGGCCCAGGGCGCTGTGGCGTGACCTGGAGGTGCTCGGCCGGCGTGAGCGGGCAACCCCGTTCATGGTGTTGCTGGCGGCGTTCCAGACGGTGCTGTCGCGCTACTCGGGGCAGGAGGACGTGAGCGTGGGCGCGCCCATCGCGGGGCGCACGCACGGGGAGACGGAGGGGCTGATCGGCTTCTTCGCCAACATGCTGGTGCTGCGAGCGAAGCTGACGCCCGGGCAGAGCTTCCGTGAGCTGCTGGCGCGGACGCGTGAGGCGACGCTGGGCGCGTACGCGCACCAGGAGGTGCCGTTCGAGAAGCTGGTGGAGGAACTGCGACCCGAGCGTGACTTGAGCCGCAGTCCGCTGTTCCAGGTGACGTTGACGCTGCAGAACACGCCAGTGACAGAGGTGAAGCTCGCGCGGGGGCTGCGACTCGCGGGAGTGGAGTCGGAAGGGAAGACGTCGAAGTTCGACCTGTCGCTGGTGGTGGAGGAGGTGCCGCAAGGCGTGGTGGCGGCGGTGAACTACAACAGCGACCTGTACGAAGCCGCGACGATGCAGCGCCTGTTGGGGCATCTGCGCGTGTTGCTCGAAGAGGCGGTGAGGGCGCCAGAGAAGCGGCTGCGGGAACTGCCGCTGATGGGTCCGGAGGAGCGGCAGCGGCTGGTGCGGGAGTGGAGTGGCAGTGCGGCGGAGTACCCGCGAGAGAGGTCGCTGCCGGAGCTGTTCGAAGCGCAGGTGCTGAAGACGCCGGACGCGGTGGCGGTGGAGTACGGGGCGCAGCGGCTGACGTACGGGGAGCTGAACCGGAAGGCCAACCAGCTGGCGCACCACCTGCGGGGAATGGGAGTGGGGCCCGAGGTGAGGGTGGGCCTGTGCGTGGAGCGCTCGCTGGAACTGGTGGTGAGCGTGCTGGGCATCCTGAAGGCGGGAGGCGTGTACGTCCCGCTGGATGCGAGCTACCCGCTGGAGCGCCTCTCGTGGATGAAGCGAGAGGCGGGGGTGGCGCTGCTGGTCGCCCAGGAGAAGCTGGCGGACGAGGTGGCATCGGGCGGCGAGCTGGTGGTGAGCGTGGACACCGAGTGGGGTGCCATCGCGCGCCACCCTGAGAGCAATCCGAGCCCGAGTTCTGGCGGCGGCAATCTGGCGTACGTGATGTTCACGTCGGGAAGCACGGGCCAGCCCAAGGGCGTGGGCGTGCCGCACCGAGCAGTGTCGCGGTTGGTGCTGGGGACGGACTTCGCGCACTTCGGGCCGGAAGAGGTGTGGCTGCAACTGGCCCCCATCTCGTTCGACGCCTCGACGCTGGAGGTGTGGGGCGCGCTGCTGCACGGAGCGAAGCTGGTGGTGTACCCGGCGGGGACGCCGTCGCTGGAGGAGTTGGGCCGCAAGCTGGAGGAGGCAAGCATCACGTCGCTGTGGTTGACGGCGGCGCTCTTCGAGCAGATGCAGGCCCGGCAGCCACAGGCTTTGGCGAAGGTGAGGCAGGTGCTGGCGGGTGGAGACGTGCTGCCGGTGGGCCGCGTGAAGGAGCGGCTTGCCGCAGGCGGCGTGCTCATCAACGGGTACGGCCCGACGGAGAACACGACGTTCTCCAGCACGCACCGGATGGAGACGGCGGAGGAAGTGGGCACGACGGTGTCCATCGGCCGGCCGATTCCGAACACGACGGCGTACGTGCTGGACGGGGCGATGCAGCCGGTGCCGGTGGGAGTGCCGGGCGAGCTGTACGTGGGCGGAGAGGGTCTGGCCATCGGGTACGTGGGCCGCCCCGAGTTGACAGCGGAGCGCTTCGTCCCGAACCCCTTCGCGGAAGGGGCACGGCTGTACCGCACGGGTGACGTGGTGCGGTGGTTGAACAACGGCACGCTGGAGTTCACAGGCCGCAGGGACACGCAGGTGAAGGTGCGGGGCTACCGCATCGAGCTGGGCGAAGTGGAAGCCGCGCTGAGCCAGTCCGCCGGAGTCAGTGAGGCCGTGGTGGTGGCCCGGGACGACGGAGCCGAAGGCAAGCGGCTGGTGGCGTACGTGACGGCCCGCGCAGGAGCGGAACTGGAAGCCAGCGCCCTGCGCAGTCACGTGAAGCAGCGGTTGCCGGAGTACATGGTGCCGTCGGCGTACGTGGTACTGGACGCACTGCCGCTGACGCCCAACGGCAAGGTGGACCGCAAGGCGCTGCCCGCGCCGGAGGCCCGAAGCCCGGGGCCCGAGCGCTTCGTGGCACCGCGCACGGACACCGAGCAGAAGCTGGCGGCCATCTTCGCCAACGTGCTGAACGTCGAGCACATCAGCCTGGACGGAGACTTCTTCGAACTGGGCGGGCACTCACTGCTGGCGACGCAGTTGGTGTCGAGGGTGAGGGAAGAGTTGCGTGTGGAGCTCCCCCTGCGCGACGTCTTCGAGGCGTCCACGGTGGAGAAGCTGGCCCTGCGCATCGAAGAGAAGCTTGGGCAGGAGGAGTCCGCGGTCCGAGCACCGCCACTGAGGCGAGCGCCTCGGGACAAGCCACTGCCGTTGTCGTTCGCGCAGCAGCGGCTGTGGTTCCTGGATCAACTGGAGCCGGGCAGTTCCTTCTACAACGTGCCCTCGGTGGTGAAACTCACGGGGCGCCTGGACACCACGGCGCTGGAGACCAGCTTCCGCGAGCTGGTACGCCGGCACGAATCGCTGCGCACGACGTTCCGCGCAGAGGGCGGCGAGCCGGTGCAGGTCATCGCGGAGGCGCCGGCCCAATCCTTCCATCTGCTCGATGTCAGCGAGCTGGCTGCGGAGCGTGACGTCACGGCGCAGCGGTGGGTCGCAGAGGAGATCCAGCGCCCGTTCAATCTGGAGCAGGGCCCACTGTTGAGGGCGACGCTGCTGAGGCTGTCGGAGGAAGAGCACGTGCTGGTGCTGGTGATGCACCACATCGTGTCGGACGGCTGGTCGATGGGTGTGCTGGTGAGGGAAGTGGTGGCGCGGTACGAGGCGCATTCGCAGGGCCGTGCCTCGCCACTGCCGGAGTTGCCGGTGCAGTACGCGGACTACGCGGTGTGGCAGCGGGAGTGGCTGAAGGGCGAAGTGCTGGAGGCGCAGCTCGGCTACTGGAAGCAGCGGCTGGAGGGAGCGCCGCGAGCGCTGGAGTTGCCGACGGACAAGCCGCGTCCGGCGGTGCAGACGTACCGGGGAGACACGAGGCCGGTGCAGTGGCCGAGGGCGTTGTGGGAGTCGGTGAAGGGGCTTGCGCAGAGGGAGAACGCAACGCCCTTCATGGTGCTGCTGGCGGCGTTCCAGGCGGTGCTGGGGAGGTACGCGGGGCAGGAGGACGTGAGCGTGGGCTCTGCCATCGCGAACCGCACGAGGGCGGAGACGGAGGGGCTGATTGGCTTCTTCGTGAACACGCTGGTGTTGAGGGCGAAGCTGAAGCCGGAGGAGAGCTTCCGGCAGTTGCTGGCGCAGGTGCGGGAGACGACGCTGGGTGCGTACGCGCACCAGGAAGTGCCATTCGAGAGACTGGTGGAGGAGCTGCAACCGGAGCGTGACTTGAGCCGGGGCCCGCTCTTCCAGGTGATGTTCGTGCTGCAGAACGCGCCGGGCTCAGCGGTGAGCCTGCCGGGGCTGAAGCTGGAGGCGGCGGAGTCGTCAGGCAAGACGGCGAAGTTCGACCTGACGCTGGGCCTGGGCGAATCGGAAGAGGGCCTGTCGGGCGCGCTGGAGTTCAACAGCGACTTGTTCGAGGGCCGCACGGTGGAGCGGTTGCTGGGGCACCTGCGCGTATTGCTCGAAGATGCGGTGCGGGCGCCGGAGAAGCGGTTGTGGGAACTGCCGCTGATGGGTCCGGAGGAGCAGCAGCGGCTGGTGAAGGCCTGGAGCGGAACGGCAGCGGAGTATCCGCGTGACTCCAGTCTGCAAGTCCTCTTCGAGGCGCAGGTACAGAGGACGCCGGAAACAGTGGCGGTGGAGTACGGAGCGCAGCGGCTGACGTACGGGGAGCTGAACCGAAGGGCCAACCAACTGGCGCACCACTTGCGGTTGATGGGCGTGGGGCCCGAGGTGAGGGTGGGCCTGTGCGTGGAGCGCTCGCTGGAACTGGTGGTGAGCGTGCTGGGCATCCTGAAGGCAGGAGGCGCGTACGTCCCACTGGACGCCAGCTACCCGCTGGAGCGCCTTTCGTGGATGCAGCGAGAGGCCGGGGTGACGCTGCTCGTCGGCCAACAGAAGCTGCTCCAGCCCATGGGCCTCGCGGAGGGCGCGTCGGTGGTGAGCGTGGACACCGAGTGGGACACGCTCATCGCAAGCCAGCCCGTGAGCAACCTGCCTGCCCAAGTGGGCGGGGGGAGCCTGGCGTACGTGATGTTCACGTCGGGAAGCACGGGCCAGCCGAAGGGCGTGGGCGTGCCGCACCGGGCGGTGTCGCGGCTGGTGCTGGGAACGGACTTCGCGCGCTTCGGGCCGGAAGAGGTGTGGCTGCAGTTGGCACCCATCTCCTTCGATGCGTCGACGCTGGAGGTGTGGGGCGCGCTGCTGCACGGGTCGAAGCTGGTGGTGTACCCGGCGGGGACGCCGTCGCTGGAGGAACTGGGTCGCAAGCTGGAGGAGGCAAGCATCACGTCGCTGTGGCTGACAGCGGCGCTCTTCGAGCAGATGCAGGCGCGGCAGCCGCAGGGCCTGGCGAAGGTGAAGCAGGTGCTGGCTGGAGGAGACGTGCTGCCGGTGGGCCGTGTGAAAGAGAGGCTCACCACCGGAGGCGTGCTCATCAACGGGTACGGCCCGACAGAGAACACGACGTTCTCCAGCACGCACCGGATGGAAGGGCCCGATGAAGTAGGCACGACGGTGTCCATCGGTCAGCCCATCCAGAACACGACGGCGTACGTGCTGGACGGGACGATGCAGCCGGTGCCGGTGGGAGTGCCGGGCGAGCTGTACGTGGGCGGAGAGGGCCTGGCCCGTGGATACGTGGGCCGGCCGGAGCTGACGGCGGAGCGTTTCGTCCCGAATCCCTTCGGCCAAGGCGACCGGCTGTACCGCACGGGAGACATGGCGCGGTGGCAGGACGACGGGCGTCTGGAGTTCCTGGGCCGTAAGGACACGCAGGTGAAGGTGCGGGGCTACCGCATCGAGCTGGGCGAAGTGGAAGCCGCGCTGAGCCAATCCGCCGGAGTCAGCGAGGCCGTGGTGGTGGCCCGAGACGACGGAGCCGAGGGCAAGCGGCTGGTGGCATACGTGACGGCCCGCGCAGGAGCGGAGCTGGAGGCCAGCGAGCTTCGAAGCCACGTGAAGCAGCGGCTGCCGGAGTACATGGTGCCGTCGGCGTACGTGGTGCTGGACGCGCTACCGCTGACGCCCAACGGCAAAGTGGACCGCAAGGCTCTGCCCGCACCGGCAGCGGCGCATCGCACGACCGGCTCCGACTACGAGGCCCCCCGTACGCCCACCGAGGAACTGCTGGCGGGCCTCTATTCCCAGGTGCTGCGAGTCGAGCGCATCGGTTCGAAGGATCACTTCTTCGAGCTGGGTGGGCACTCGCTGCTGGCAACGCAGGTGATTTCGCGGATCCGCGGCGCCTTCGGCATCGAACTGCCTCTCCGGGAGCTGTTCGAAGCGCCCACGGTGGCGGCCCTGGCCGAGCGCATCGACGAGGCCACTCGTGCGGGCCAGTCGCTCACGGCTCCACCGCTGAAGCAGCGCGTGGACCGCGAGGCGGCCCTGCCGCTGTCGTTCGCGCAGCAGCGGCTGTGGTTCCTGGATCAGATGGAACCAGGCAGTGCCTTCTACAACGTGCCCGCGGTGGTGCGGGTCGAGGGTGTCCTGGAGACCGAAGTGCTCCGGCGGAGCTTCGAGGAACTCGTGCGCCGCCACGAGTCGCTGCGGACGACGTTCAGCACCCAGAACGCAAAGCCCGTCCAGATCATCACGTCGGAGCCGGTGCTGGCCTTCCGACTGGTGGAGCTGGGGCCCGTGCCGGAAGGACTCCGTGCGGCGGAGGCCATGCGTCTGGCGGAGCAGGAATCGCACCAGCCGTTCGATCTGGAGCGTGGCCCGCTGCTGCGAGTGACGCTGCTGAAGCTGTCAAAGGAAGAGCACGTGCTGGTGCTGGTGATGCACCACATCGTGTCGGATGGCTGGTCGATGAACGTCCTCGTGCGAGAAGTGGCCGCGCTCTACGAGGCCTTCTCGCTGGGACGTCCGGCGCCGTTGCCGGAGCTCGCAGTGCAGTACGCGGACTACGCGGTGTGGCAGCGCGAGTGGTTGAAGGGCGAGGTCCTGGAGGCGCAGCTCGACTACTGGAAACGGCGGTTGGAGGGCGCGCCGCGAGCACTGGAGCTGCCCACCGACCGGCCGCGTCCGGCGGTGCAGACCTTCCGCGGAGGGCACTTCGAACACCAGTGGTCCAAGCCGCTGTGGGAACGCGCGAAGGCCCTGGCACAGAGAGAAGGCGCGACACCGTTCATGGTGGTGCTGGCGGCGTTCCAGACGGTGCTGTCGCGCTACTCGGGGCAGGAGGATGTGAGCGTCGGATCGCCCATCGCGGGGCGCACGCAGGGTGAGACGGAAGGGCTGATCGGCTTCTTCGCCAACATGCTGGTGCTGCGAGCGAAGCTGTCGCCAGAGCAGAGCTTCCGTGAGCTGTTGGCGCAGACGCGCGAGGCGACCCTGGGCGCCTACGCGCACCAGGAGGTGCCGTTCGAGAAGCTGGTGGAGGAACTGCAGCCGGAGCGTGACCTGAGCCGGGGTCCACTCTTCCAGGTGACGTTGACGCTGCAGAACACGCCAGTGACGGAGGTGAAGCTGGCGCAGGGACTGACGCTTTCCGGATTGGAGTCGGAAGGGAAGACGTCGAAGTTCGACCTGTCGTTGGTGGTGGAGGAGGTGCCGCAAGGCGTGGTGGCGGCGGTGAACTACAACAGCGACCTGTTCGATGCAGAGACGATGCATCGGCTGTTGGAGCACCTGCGGGTGCTGCTGGATGCGGCGGTCGAGCAGCCCGAGAAGCGGCTGTGCGAACTGCCGCTGATGGGTCAGGAAGAGCGGCAGCGGTTGGTGCGGGAGTGGGGTGGAACGCCAGCGGAGTACCCGCGTGAATCCAGCCTGTCTGTCCTCTTCGAAGCGCAGGTGTTGAAGACGCCGGAAGCGGTGGCGGTGGAGTACGGGGCGCAGCGGCTGACGTACGGGGAGCTGAACCGGCGGGCCAACCAACTGGCGCACCACTTGCGGTCCATGGGAGTGGGACCCGAAGTGAGGGTAGGGCTGTGCGTGGAGCGCTCGCTGGAGCTGGTGGTGAGTGTGCTGGGCATCCTGAAGGCGGGAGGCGTGTACGTCCCGCTGGATGCCAGCTACCCGCTGGAGCGCCTTTCGTGGATGAAGCGAGAGGCGGAGGTGGCGCTGCTGGTAGCCCAGGAGAAGCTGGCGGACGAAGTCGCGTCGGGTGGCGAGCTGGTGGTGAGCGTGGACACCGAGTGGGGGGCCATCGCGCGCCACCCTGAGAGCAATCCGAGCCCGAGTGTCGTCGGCGGCAATCTGGCGTACGTGATGTTCACGTCGGGGAGCACGGGCCAGCCGAAGGGCGTGGGCGTGCCGCACCGGGCGGTGTCGCGGCTGGTGCTGGGAACGGACTTCGCGCACTTCGGACCGGAAGAGGTGTGGCTGCAACTGGCCCCCATCTCGTTCGACGCCTCGACGCTGGAGGTGTGGGGCGCGCTGCTGCACGGGGCGAAGCTGGTGGTGTACCCGGCGGGGACGCCGTCGCTGGAGGAGTTGGGCCGCAAGCTGGAGGAGGCATGCATCACGTCGCTGTGGCTGACGGCGGCGCTCTTCGAGCAGATGCAGGCGCGTCAGCCGCAGGCCCTGGCGAAGGTGAAGCAGGTGCTGGCCGGAGGAGACGTGCTGCCGGTCGGCCGCGTGAAGGAGCGGCTTGCCTCGGGAGGCATGCTCATCAACGGGTACGGCCCGACGGAGAACACGACGTTCTCCAGCACGCACCGGATGGAGACGGCGGAGGAAGTGGGCACGACGGTGTCCATCGGCCGACCCATCCGGAACACGACGGCGTACGTGCTGGATGGGACGATGCAGCCGGTGCCGGTGGGCGTACCCGGTGAGCTGTACGTGGGCGGAGAGGGCCTGGCGCGAGGCTACCTGGGACAGCCCGGGTTGACCGCGGAGCGCTTCGTCCCGAATCCCTTCGCGGAAGGGGCACGGCTGTACCGCACGGGCGACGTGGTGCGGTGGCTGAGCAACGGCACGCTGGAGTTCACGGGCCGCAAGGACACGCAGGTGAAGGTGCGGGGCTACCGCATCGAGCTGGGTGAAGTGGAATCGGCGCTGAGCCAATCCGCCGGAGTCAGCGAAGCGGTGGTGGTGGCCCGGGACGACGGAGCCGAAGGCAAGCGGCTGGTGGCATACGTGACGGCCCGCGCAGGAGCGGAGTTGGAGGCCAGCGAGCTTCGGAGTCACGTGAAGCAGCGGCTGCCGGAGTACATGGTGCCGTCGGCGTACGTGGTGCTGGATGCACTGCCGCTGACGCCGAACGGCAAGGTGGACCGCAGGGCCCTGCCTGCGCCCGACGTGGCGGGGACGGCCCTCGCGCGATTCGTGGCGCCGCGCACGGTGACCGAGGAGAAGCTGGCAGCCATCTTCGCTGAAGTGCTGATGGTGGAGCGCGTCGGCCTGGACGGAGACTTCTTCGAACTCGGCGGTCACTCGCTGCTGGCGACACAGCTGGTGTCTCGCGTGCGCGAGGCGTTCCAGGTGGAGCTGCCGCTGCGCGACATCTTCGAAGCCCCCACGGTGGAGAAGCTGGCGCACCAACTGGAGCGCACGTCAGGGCCTGGATTGGCAGTGCACGGGCCGCCGTTGGTTCGGGCCTCGCGCGAGGGGACTCTGCCCTTGTCGTTCGCGCAGCAGCGGCTGTGGTTCCTGGATCAGCTGGAGCCGGGGAGCTCCTTCTACAACGTGCCCGTGGCGGTGAAGCTCACGGGGACGCTCGACATCGGAGCTCTGGAGCGGAGCTTCGACGACCTCGTGCGCAGGCATGAATCGCTGCGCACCACGTTCCACACCGAGGGCGGGTCGCCCGTCCAGGTCATCGACGCCAGGTCTCAGACCCGGCTGGAGGTGGTGGAGCTGGGAACACTGCCCGCCACCGAGCGTGCGCTGGAGGCCAAACGCCTCGCGGAACAAGAAGCCGTGCGCCCGTTCAACCTGGAGCAGGGCCCGCTGTTGAGGGCGACGCTGCTGAGTCTGACGGAGGAAGAGCACGTGCTGGTGCTGGTGATGCACCACATCGTGTCGGACGGCTGGTCGATGGGTGTGCTGGTGAGGGAAGTGGTGGCGCGGTACGAGGCGCATTCGCAGGGCCGTGCCTCGCCGCTGCCGGAGTTGCCGGTGCAGTACGCGGACTACGCGGTGTGGCAGCGGGAGTGGCTGAAGGGCGAAGTGCTGGAGGCGCAGCTTTCGTGGTGGAAGCACCAGCTAGAGGGAGCGCCGCGAGCGCTGG